>JBGSUZ010000492.1:0-4833 GCA_041753235.1 Acidaminobacteraceae bacterium | reverse complement strand
CACCGTCTATAAAATTGGGTTGCCTCTTGCAATAACGGGTATAGCTTTGTATAACGAATAGGAGCGAAAAACAACAAAATTATATACGCCCGTAGTTACTCAATAAGGTTTGTTTATTGGAGGTGTAGTATCGCCATGCCGTATCCCAATAATTTATTGGATATTTCTAATAGCAATAAAATAATTCTAATCATCGATCCAGTTAATGGAGAATTAATCGATGTTTCTGATGCCGCAGTGACTTTTTACGGATGGACAAAATCAGAACTGCTGAATATGAGTATTTTTGAAATTAATACACTTCCTCAGTGCGAACTAAGAGTTGAAATGAGTACTTTGCATTTGAAAGAGCACCCTTATTTGAACTTTAGGCATATTGTAAAATCTGGAAAAATAAAAAAAGTTCATGTTACCTCACTGACACTGACACTTGAGGGTAGAAACGTATTATTACATATTGTAGATGACTTCGAATCTCCCTCAGAAGCTTTACACATTGACATACAAAATATTTTTGATAATGCTTTTGAACCTTTAGTCTTGTTTAGGGTAGACCCAGAGACTAACAATCACGTTGCAGTAGAGTGGAATCGTTCAGCTGCAGATTTTTTTGGTGGCAATTTTAGCAAGCATTTCTTGTCGAATCACATTTCAGTTTATGACCAATCTGTTGTTGAGACCGCTTTAAAACAAATGACTTCTATGTATTATTATGAGTCAAATATTCTTTTTAACAACACCCGTTCAAACACGGTGCTCAGAAACATTGGATTCACTCGCCTATTTTATGAATCCGAATATTTTGTCTGTATGCAGGTACGTCCGTCAGAACTGCCTGAGTTTAAGCTGATTAAAGAAAATGTATTGCCTAATCGCTTGAATCGTCTCATTTTAGACACTATGAATAAATATCCTTTAAATGGCTATTTAGGCATACTGTGTCTTTCTGAGGCAGATGAATTATTGCATACCCTAGGCAAAGAAACCTATATGAAAATATTGCTAACCGTTGGCAAATCAATAAAAAGTCAACTTGGTGAAGGTGGCCTCTATGAATTATTAGATGAGTCGGTGCTATTCTTCAATTCTGGAGCAGCAGTAGACGAAGATAAAATTCAACACGCTTTAAAAATTTTAAGCAATCGATATCGAACTAAATATAAAATTCAAAAATTCAAAATCCAATGTGTTGCAGTGGCGTATAATGGAGAAACTTTCAATCCTGAATACGGGTTAGCTTATAAAATGCTTGCAACATTAAATAATAACCTAGTTTATACAAAATTAAATGTTCTCACCGAGGCAGACGCTAGGCGAATTCGTCTTATAAATGATTTGAGTACCGCTACAACCTCAGGCCAATTGTATCTCCTTTACCAGCCCATTGTCGACATTACAAAAGGCAGCATAGCCAGTCTAGAAGCCCTCGTTCGATGGAAGCATCCTGAGTTTGGTATTGTCGAACCTGACGAATTCATAAGACTTGCAGAAGAAAATAATATGGTCACCTTAATCGATGAATGGGTCCTTAACGAAGTCACCCATATTGCAAGAAAGTACCCTATTCATGTCAACCTTTCTGCACAAGATTTCTGGGATGATCGCTTTAGAGACCGCATTCTAAAGATTCTTAGCCTAGAATCCAATGATATTGTTATGGAATTGACAGAAACGAGTAACGTCGAACTATCAAATGAAATTATTGTTGCACTCGCTAGTGTAAATGCAAAATTGTCTATCGATGACTTTGGAACTGGCTATTCGTCAATGAGCAGAATTGCTTCTATGAATGTTGGCTCTATAAAAATTGACAAAAGCTTTGTCGCAAATTCGTCAAGCGATATTGAAAGCGCTTCACTTTGTATTGAAATGATTCGATTAGGCCGTGGTCTCAATATAGACGTTATTGCTGAAGGTGCGGAAACAATGGAACAAATCCGTTTTTTACACCGCAATGGCTGCCATTTAATTCAAGGCTATGCGATATCAAAACCACTGGTTTATGAAGAGGCTATAAATTTAGATGTACACGCTTTTAAAATGAACCCTCGTGACAAATATGGCTTTGATTTTCTAAATGGCATTTCTAGAGTTGATTTCAGTGCGGTTATGGCTATCGAACTAGATGAGGACGATACCTTTATACGAGTCCCTATGAGCTTTTGTAGATTCACTGGATATTCTTTACATGAACTTATGGAAATGAAAATTTATGATTTGCTCCCGTTAGAAGAGCTGAATATGTTTATTGAGAGTTACAATCAGTTGGTTTCACACGGCTATATCGAAAATATGGTATTTTATTTGCAATGCGCTAATAAAACTCGAAAATGCGTGTCCATCACAGGAAAACTAGGACGTGCAAATGATACAACTAAGTACATCTATTTTGAAAAAAGTGAAGCTGTCGAAGAGGGCATTATTGATATTCAAGGTTCAATGGGCGCTTATAGCACCCTGTTCCACGAAGGCCCATTAGCAACAATTGTATGGCGTAAGGATTTTGAAATTATCGATTGGAACCAAGAAGCTGAAAAAACCTTTGGTTGGTCGCGCAAAGAGGCTATTGGGTTTAATTTAGTAAAATTGATGATTGATAAAGCTTTATTTCCAGACTACATGAACGTACTTCACCAAGTACTTACAGAAACTTCCTACGATTTTATTAATTACAACGTAAATAAATCGGGAGAATCCATCATTTGTCGGTGGGTAAACCGTGCCATCAAAGACCGCGCAGGTAATCCTCAATACTATATTTCTATAGTGAAAGATATTACCAAAGAATTACTAAAGAACGACCAACTCAAACAATTATCCTATGCGGTTGAAAAAACCGGATGTGCCGTTGTTGTAACTGATAGCGATGGTATTATTCAATCAGCAAATGTTCATTTTAGTAAAATGAACGGGTATTTACTTGAAGAAATGATTGGCAATAATGTCAATATGATTAACAGTCGTGAACTTCCTAAATCGGTCTATGAAGATGTTTGGAAAACAATAAAAAACGGTGATACTTGGAATGGAGAATTTCGGAACATACGAAAAGACGGTAGCTTATATTGGTGTAAGAGTACCATCGTACCTGTCTTCAATGAGTGGCGTAACACCGTAACGTATTTGGGTATCCAAAAAGATATGACCGCAGAGCGTGAACTGGAAGAACGATCTTACGAAATGTATTTTACAATGATTGAACACGAGAAATTAGCGACTATTGGCACAATGGTGGCCGGTATTACACATGAGGCTTATAACTATCTGGCCTATATTGAATCTAACCTCACCTATGCCAAAAAATTTACAGATAAAGCGATTACAGGGAGCCCTATCGACTTACATGAACTACAAAGTGCCATTCATGATACGATCGGTGGTGTGGATAAAATAAAAACCATGCTGCAGTCCATTAAAACCGTTTCTAGAAAAGAGGAATTGCCACAAATCGAAACCTGTGACATTAATAAAGAGATTACTATGCTTGTCCAATTATTGAAGAATGAATATAAATATAATGCGCTGATGGAACTGCCACAGGAAGTTGAGCTCATTCATAAAGGTTATCCCGGACTGCTTAGACAAGTCATCATGAACCTCGTCATTAATGCATCTCATGCAATTAAAGCCCGAAACACGGGTGTATTAGGAAAAATCAGCATTACTACATGTAAAAAAGATGGATGTATTCAAATTTCAATAAAAGATACTGGTGTTGGTATGACAGATGACATTAAAGCTAGAATTTTTGAGCCTTTCTTTACCACTAAAAAAGCTAACGAAGGAACAGGTTTAGGACTAAGTATCAGCAAAAATATTATTGAAGAAAAGTACGGCGGCACTTTGACCTGCGATTCCACACTAGGTGTTGGCTCAACGTTTGTTATTGAGGTGCCAGACCTTGAGTGAGTAGTTTTATGGTTTTATTGTCATAAAAAGAACCGCAATCCCATGGTTTTTGTATGGGTTGCGGTTTTTTTATGTGCTATTTTATAACTTTTAAATTTTGAAGGTCACTGTAGTTAACCTATCTGCACTAAAATACTTGGATCTTTCAATTTTTTATCTTCTGCAAGAAGAATAATTTTCGAAAGAATCTCTGCACTTTTAGGATCGTCATCAATAAATGGCAAGAATATTTTGCCGCGATGTCCAGAGTGCACTGGCAGTATATTTAGAGAACCCGTTCCCATTTTATGAGTAACACCACTCCCAAGATGAACGGTATAGTCCCCATGAATGCCCGCTATGTGAGCGTGAGAACCTTTGACTATAACATTCTCCAATTTAAGAAGTTTCACAACTTCTTCCACGACAACAGTCCTTATTTCTATTGTCGATAAGCTAGCCTCAGGGTCTACACCACCAACGTATGCGACACTTACAACGAGATCAACATCTCTCATAACCTCAGAGAAAATGAGCTTCGGCACTGATTCAAGCGCCACAGGTGCATTTGTTTTTCTATTTTCAAATCTCACAAGTTCAATGGTTGGCGACTCTAATTCCGAAGGTGCAAACCAATCTGCAAGTACGTATATAGTCGCAACTAAATTTTCTTTATAAAATACCTTCTGTAAACCGTCCTCATAACTTGCCAACCAACCTCTTTTTTTCAAGAGCGCCAGCGTTTTTTTAGGTTGTACCTGATGCCCTGCATATCTTCTCGATTGAGTTCTTTCTGCTAGTTCATCGACATTCGGCAAGTATAACTCTCGGAAAACTTGCTTGAACGGTTGTACTATTTTGTTATTAAATAAATACCTTTGATAATTTGACCAATCCTTTGCTTCAAAGAGGTGAACTGGATGCGCAATAATAACCTGATCCTTA
>JBGSUZ010000491.1:0-6148 GCA_041753235.1 Acidaminobacteraceae bacterium | reverse complement strand
CAGGCATGAACTTTGGCGAATGGCTCTACAGAGCGTCCATTTTCCTTGTCGTATCTTGTCCTTGTGCCTTAGTCATTTCAGTTCCCCTTGGTTATTTTGGTGGCATAGGCAAGGCGTCAAAATTCGGTATTCTCGTTAAAGGCGGCAACTATATGGAGGCACTGACAAAAGTGGATACCGTCCTCCTAGACAAAACAGGTACAATTACTGAGGGCAAATTTTCAGTTTCAAATGTACAACCCGCAGAGGGCGTTTCAGAAGCAGAATTATTGGATTTTGCAATTAGTTTAGAGAGTTTATCGAATCATCCGATAGCTAAGTCAATTGTCAAATATGCAAGTCAAAAGAATTTTTCCGTCAAAAATATTTTGGTATACGAAGAAATTGCTGGAAAAGGTGTAAAGGGAATGGTAAACGATATCGTTGCTTATGCAGGTAATGACAAGCTTCTTAAAGACCTAGGAATCAGTATTCCAGAAGTCCCACAGATAGGCAGTGTCGTATTTGTCGTAGCAGGTGGCAAGTATTTAGGCTACTTAGTGGTTTCAGACACCATTAAAGAAAGCTCAGTTGAGGCGATGAAACGGCTCAAAGCAGCAGGTATTAAAGAAATTATCATGCTTACGGGAGACAAAAAAGAAGTGGGTGAGGCCGTTGCAAAAGCAGTTGGTGTGGACAAGGCCTATACCGAATTATTGCCTCATGAAAAGGTTGAACAAATTGAAGCAGCAAAACAAAAGGCAAAAGGTGTCATATTTGTCGGCGATGGACTCAACGATGCACCAGCACTGGTACTTGCGGACGTAGGCGTTGCTATGGGCGGTATGGGCGCAGACTTAAGCATAGAAGCTGCGGACGTGGTTATTATGAACGACGACTTAGTCAAACTTTCTGAGGCTATAGGCATAGCAAGAGGCACTCAGCGTATTATTGTTCAAAACATTGTCTTTGCTCTTGGTGTTAAAGCCGTCGTACTGTTACTCGGTGCTATTGGCATTGCGACCATGTGGGAAGCAGTCTTTGCAGATGTAGGCGTAGCCCTCTTAGCAATCATGAATTCTATGAGGAATAATGCCTAGCGGGCAGTTAGGGACTTACTTTGACAAATCAATATCGTAACGCTCTACCATGATCTGGCGATAAGTTTTTGCCAGATCATGTTTGTTTTGCATTTCTAAAATATGGATGCTTTTTCTAAGAGAATCCTCATAATTAGGCATACCAAGGCGAAGTTCAGCGACTCCTTTTCGAGAGTAGAATAAGTAGAGCATGAACATGTTATTATAACGGTTGCAGTAGTCTATACCGATATTGGCATACTCCAATGACTTCTTATAATCATCAAGATTGAAGTAAATGTAGGACAGATTGATGTAAATTTTAATGGTTAGTAAGATGTTATCTTGGTCAGGGTTATTTTCTTTGAGCTGACTTTCAAGCAAAAAAATTAGAATAAGATTACTTTGTTTGTAGTCGCAATATTGGATAAAACTGAGACCAATTGCTAACAATATGCGCATTTCAAATAAATTGTATTTAAAATGTGTGAACTCAAATACATTGAAGTCTGGAATGCTATAGCGCATGCTGTGAATAAAATCGTCAAGACTCTGCAATTGCTTGAGAGAGTCATTTGAGTAATAGGCGCTGATGCCTTTGAGCATCCATTGGAATTGTTCGTAGATACTGGGATTAAACAGTACGTCTTGTTGATTTTCCATAAATGCTTCATAATCTTGATTGAGTTTATTTAGAATATCAATATCAAAGTTCGAAATGACTTTATCAAGACGTTGATAGTAAGAATACAGACGATTAGATGACCTAAATTGCTTGAGTTGATCGAGTAAATCAATCTTGTAAACCGAGGAAAGTAGCTCTAACGTGTCATATCTTGGAATGCCTTCCCCTTGTTCAATTCTGCGGATTGTGTCGCGGTTTATGCCGCTGATTCTGCTCACGTCCTGCTGGGTATAGCCCATGAGTTTGCGAATAGATTTGAGTTTTTCGCCAAAAGCTGTTAAATTATACATTGAAAACATATTTACACCTCAATATACTAAATTGTCTATACTTATATACTATTATAATATAAAAAAAACTAAATGCCGAATTTCTTCGGCATTTTTTTTATAAGAAAGGCAGTATCATAAAACTATAAATAACGAAATATTCCAAAAATTCGAAGTGGAGGGAGGTGACTTGCATGAAAAAAGCTTTGGTACTAGCATTGGCTACGCTAGCATTACTGGTTCCAACTATGGCTGGCTTTGCGGAACGGGAGGATTTCCCAAGACCAATATCATTAGTTCAGGAGTAGTAACTCACTAAAAAAAACGAAAATGGGGTGTATGGAATTATGAAAATTTTTAAGCAAACTAAAGGTGCATCAGTATCGAAATTAATGTTGATCTTAGCTACAACTTTATCACTTATGACTGGTTCTGTTTTCGCTAATGGCGATAACTTCGGGATTCAAGGTGGCGATGAAGGCAATACGATCGCTTTAGAACAAGGGCAATTAGTTGTTTCCTTGGGGGGAGGCAATGATTACTCAATTCAATCTACAGAAGCTAAAGTTGATTCACAAGTGGAAGCACTTGAAGCAGCGGGCTTAACAGTTGTCGACAGCTTAATCGACACGTCATCTCAAAAAAATGACGGAATAGGCGTTATGAGCCTCAATGACAAATTTAAATCAGAAATCATTAATAAGATGGGTTATGTCTATCTTGTTGAGTATAATGAACAAGATTACAGTTCGGTAGAAAATGCTTTAGAATCAGTTAAAATGGATTTAGAATCAAAAGGATTATCTGTACGTTATGTAGAGCCAAACTACACCATGTATGCTTTAGACATGCATCCAGATCAAGAATGGCACTACAACATGATTAAAGCGCCAGAAGCTTGGACAGTTACAACTGGCTCAAGCAATGTAAGAGTAGCAGTACTTGACACAGGTTGTGACAACACACATCCTAACCTTACAAACTTTGTTGACATGAGCTTAGCGAAGAGCTTTGTTGGTGGCGACACTATGGACAGACAAAGTCATGGTACTCACGTATCTGGTACAATTGCTAGCTATGGCGATGTTTCAGGTGTAATGCAAGCAGCTTCTATCGTTCCAGTTAAAGTTCTTGGCGACGACGGTACTGGCTCAACTTACGGCATTCAAGAAGGTATCCTTTATGCAGCAAGCATCAAAGCTGATGTTATCAACATGTCTTTAGGTGGCGGCGGCTACTCACAAGGTATGGATGAAGCTTGTCAAACAGCAGTAAATGCAGGCACTGTAGTTGTTGCAGCTGCTGGTAATAGTGGTACTAGCTCAATTTCATACCCTGCAGCATACAGCAGCGTTATTGCAGTTGGTGCAGTTGACCAAAACCAAAAAAGAGCTTACTTCTCTCAATACGGTTCAGGCTTAGAAGTAATGGCTCCAGGCGTTGATATTTACAGCACACTTCCAGGTGGCAAATACGACTATTACAGTGGTACTTCTATGGCAACACCTCACGTAGTAGGCGTAGTTGGTTTGATTCGTTCAGCTAATAAAAACCTTACTGCAGTAGAAGTTAGAGAAATTCTTAAATCAACAGCTGTTAACGCTGGTCCTGCTAACGAATATGGCTACGGTATCGTAGATGCATACGCAGCAGTTCAAGCAGCTCAAGGCGGCGGCCCAGTAGTTGGTGATGCAACTGTAACAACTATCAAAACAAATAAAGAAATTTACGCTAGACGTGATGCAGTTGCTATGACTGCAACTGTTACAGACAATGATGGCAATGCTTTAGCAGGCGCTAAAGTAGCCTTCACTATCACAAGACCAAATGGAACAACTATTAAAACAACTAAAACAACTAATTCATATGGTTACGCAACATACACAATGTATACTTACTCAAACACAGCGCTTGGCACATATGGCGTGAAAGTTGATACAACAATGAATGATTACACTGATAGCTCAGCTTCTAAATCATTCAAACTTACAAGATACGGCTACTAATCTTTTCCCCTTCCCAATTGTGGATCAATTATAACGTATTTTGAAAAGGCCTTCACCTATGTATTTCAGTAGGTGGAGGCCTTTTATATGATATCCATGGTAACTGTTAAGGATCATTAATAGTGGGTATTGGGGTTGTCGTTTTTGAGGAAAGGGGGAATTTGGATTGAACGAAAATTGTAGGTCGCAGGATGAAAAAATTTATAATCAAGTTTTTGACCTAGCAACGGTGGGGCTATGCCTTGTCAATTTAGATGGGAAATGCACGCATGTCAATCCAAAGTTATGTCAAATATTAGGATATAGTACAGAGGAAATGGTAGGTCAAGATTATCATCAATTTATATTTTCAGAAGAACTTATAGAAAGCAAAGCAATATTTACAAAATTAGTAACTGGCGTCAGTGGTAGCGTCATAGAGGAAAGACGCCTTTTAAGAGCAGGAAACATGCCATTTTGGTGTCGTGTTATTGCTTCTGTAATTAAAGATGAAGCGGGACAAATTATTCAGCTCTTAGCACAAATTGAAGACATTTCTGAGCGAAAAGTATTAGAAAGTGCACTTAAGGAAAATGAAGATTTTAGTAAGTTGATTATGGATCATTTGCCAATAGGGATAGCAGTCAATTCAGTATTTCCTGAGGTCGAATTTGTCTATATGAATGATAAATTTCCCGCCTATTATCAAACAACGCGGGAAGCATTAGCGACGCCAGATTCATTTTGGGAAGCTGCTTATGAAGATGAGGATTTTCGAGAAGAGATAAAGGCACGTGTAATTGCGGATCTTGAGAGTGAGAGTGTTTCAAGACATCATTGGGATAATATACCAATTGCGAAAGCTAATTCAGAAACAAAGTATATAACAGCCTATAATACCAAGATTCCAGATAGAAATTTACATATATCGACCGTTATTGACGTTACTAATCAAGTGAATGCAGAAAAAGATATTCGATTTTTAAACGAAAAGCTGATGGAAACCAATAGTCGGTTAGAAGAAATGAATAGAAAGTTGGAAACTGCAAATATCAAGATGCAAGCTGAAATTGAAGAGCGTATTTTTGCGGAGCGCAATTTAATTAAAGCTAGGGAAGAAGCGGAACAAGCTAACGAGGCGAAGAGCGATTTTTTAGCAAATATGAGTCACGAAATTCGAACGCCACTCAACGGCATTATCGGTATGACCGAACTAGCGTTAATGACTGAACTGGATGAAGAACAACACGGTTATTTGATGTTGGCTAAAAGATCGGCGCATTCGCTACTACGCATTATAAACGATGTACTTGATTATGCAAAAATAGAATCAGCAAAAATTACAATAGAAAGCAAACCTTTTGACATAAGAGCGGCAATTGCAGATACAGTGGCTCTATTTGAGGTAACCGCAAAGCAAAAAGGACTTAGTGTGAATATGGTTATAGACGACAAGGTGCCTAATACATTGATTGGCGATGCCGTAAGAGTTAGTCAAGTTATTGGAAATCTTATAGGCAATGGCATTAAGTTTACACAAGAAGGTGGTATTGAAATATATATTACTAATACAGAACAACACTCAGATGTGATTAAATTGCAATTTGCAATTAGAGACACAGGGATTGGCATAGAAGAATCAAATAGACATCGGTTATTTCAGCGGTTTACCCAACTGGACTGCTCAACGGCTAAACAGTATCAAGGAACAGGACTGGGTCTCGCTATTTCAAAGCGGTTGGTTCAAATGATGGGTGGCGACCTGTGGTATGAGGCACACGAGGAAAAGGGGAGTATATTTTATTGTACAATGACTTTTGGTTTGGCATCAAAGCATGCTGTATTTAGCATTGTAAAGCCTGAACTAAAAAAGGCAGACATGGTATACCAGCAAAGCGAGAAGCGTCTTTTGATTGTGGAAGACGATGAGGTCAGCGGTTATATTTTAACGGGGTTGTTGGAGAAGAAGGGTTATAAAATAATAAGAGCGGTCAATGGAGAACAAGCCGTTAAAATAATTCAAACCGTTGAAGTCGATTTAATTCTTATGGATATACAAATGCCTGTACTAGATGGCATTTCGGCAACAAAGGAAATTCGTACCTATGAAAAACTTAAGGGCGTAAGAACACCAATCATCGCGTTGACGGC
>JBGSUZ010000490.1:0-1663 GCA_041753235.1 Acidaminobacteraceae bacterium | reverse complement strand
GGTTATAGAGGGGTCTAAAAAATATTTAAAAAGATATTGACATCAAAAAAAAAAAGGTGTATATTTAGTATTGGTAAACTTAATAGTTAATAACACTGTTCGAAAAACAAAAGACAGTTAACAATGCTTTAAAGTTTAGCTGCACTAAACAAAAGATTAAAAAATTAAAGAATTGAGCTTTCTGTAGTAGAGGTTTATGACCGAAACGACTTCAAAAAGCTCATTTTTATGAATGAGGCAATTTAACACTAATCGGTTTATAAAGGAGGCGTTCTTATGAAATTAGAACAATTGGGAAGACACATTTTGGTTGAGTATTATAACTGTGACAAAGCACTGCTTAATGATCACAAATTTATTGAAGAAGCAATGGTACAGGCGGCAGTTGAGTCTAAAGCTACAGTTGTACAAAGCGTGTTCCACTTGTTTAACCCTTGGGGTGTAAGTGGTGCGGTCGTTATTTCTGAATCGCATTTAACAATCCACACATGGCCTGAATATGGCTATGCGGCGGTTGACCTTTTCACATGCGGTGATGAGGTAAATCCATGGGACGCTTTCGAATATCTTGAAAAAGCGCTTAAGTCAGATAGAAGTGAAACGTCAGAAGTATCAAGAGGTCTTGTTGACAAGATTGAGCGTTTCAGTCCGGACAGATTAGAAGTCAAAGCATTCAAAGCGGTTTAATCGCTTTTAGGCAGGGCTTAGGCCCTGCTTCATACATTACAGGGAAAAGTGGGGGGCAGACTAAATGGAATTATGGTATACGGAAGAACACACGGACAACGTTCGATTCAGTTTAAAAGTTAAAGAGCATTTGTTTTCTGGTCAAAGTGATTTTCAAAAGGTAGATGTTATCGACACTTATGAGTTTGGAAAAATGCTTTTGTTAGACGGACTCGTTATGTGCAGTGAAAAAGAAGAGCATGCCTACCATGAAATGATTGCACACGTACCAATGTCAGTAAATCCTGAAATTAAAAAGGTACTTGTTATTGGCGGCGGAGACGGCGGTACTGTGAGAGAAATCGCTAGATACGCGCATGTTGAAGAAATTCACATGGTTGAAATTGATAAAATGGTCGTTGACGTGTCGAGAGAGTACCAGCCAACAATGGCATGTGCCCTCGATGACCCGCGTGTAACGCTTTACTATGAAGATGGTATTGAATTCGTGAAGCAAAAGAAAAATTACTACGATTTGATCTTAGTAGATTCTACAGACCCTATCGGTCCTGGTGAAGGCCTCTTCACAAGAGCGTTCTATACAGATTGCTACGATGCGTTAACTGAAAAAGGCATCTTGGTTAATCAAAATGAGAGCCCATTCTACGAAAATCAAAGAAAGAGCATGCTTAGAGCGGTAGGCAAGAACAAAGAAGTATTCCCGCTTTCTAAAGTATACATGTTCCACATGGGCATTTACCCATCTGCACTTTGGTTCTTCGGTTTTGCTTCTAAAGGTCTTAACCCAGTAACAGATCAGCAAGCTGACTGGTGGAACAGCCTTGGCATGAAGACGCGTTACTACAACACAGACCTCCATAGAGGCGCATTTGCTATCCCTAACTACGTTAAAGAGTTGGTAGAAGGCAATGAGTAATTTTATAGGTTTCGACAAACCATTTGAAGAAGCAGACGTTGTCCTCTTCGGCATTCCCTT
>JBGSUZ010000489.1:0-4508 GCA_041753235.1 Acidaminobacteraceae bacterium | reverse complement strand
GTGCTTAAAGTCGGCATGGAACTCAAATACCCACCTTTTGAAACCAAGAACACCAACGGAGAACCCGATGGTGCTTCAGTTTATTTAGCTAAGGAACTGGGAAAAGCTTTAGGACGGGAAGTCGAAATTATCGACACACCTTATCCAAGCCTCATTCCATCTTTAGAAACTGGCAAAATAGATATTATTTTGTCCTCTATGACCATCACAGAAGAGCGACTTAAAAAAGTTGATTTTTCAGACCCCTATACCACCAGTCAACTCATGATGCTTGTCAATAAAGATTCCAAAGTCAGAACCGCTAAAGACCTCAATGACAAATCCGTCATCATTGCCTCTAAAACCGGTACAGTGGGGTCACTATGGGCGGCGAAAAACGCACCCCTTGCACAAATAAAAAACATTGATGAAGAGGCCAGTGCCGTCTTAGAAGTAGCACAAGGCAATGCCGACGTATTTATTTATGACCCTCTGTCTATTGTACGCCACCATGAAAATTACCCAGATACAACCCTCGCAATATTAGAACCACTGCCCAACACCACTGGATGGGGCATAGCTGTGCAAAAAGGGAATGATGAACTCTTAGGACAGATCAACATCTTTATAAGAGATGCAAAAAATAATGGCATTTATGATGAAATACGCAAAAACTACCTGCAAGAAGAAATGAAAGAATTCCAAAAATATGAACTAGACTTCTTCTTCTAATCTTGCCACGACATAATATCTGAAAGCAGGTGACCTATGAAAAAAACACTCCATTATGGCATAGCATTTATTTGCTATGCTATTCTTTTCTGGTTTATTCTCTCCAAGTCTGTAGGTGGCGGCTGGGATTTTTCACCCTTTTGGGATTATCGCAAAGTCATATTGGGTGGCTTCATCACCACCATATTAATCAGCACAGCAGCGCTGCTACTCTCCCTGCTGGTTGGTTTGGGACTTTATCTCATGATGGTCAGTCGCTACACCTTCCTCAACGCACTGGCCGCAATTCATAAAAACATTATTTTCGGTACACCGCTAGTGGTCATTGCCATTGTCAGCTACTACTACATTGGCTTCGCCTTTGGCTTTAACAATAAGTTTTGGGTAGGGGTCTTTACACTAGCGCTTTATATTGGCGCTTATATTTCTGACATTTATAAAGCCGCAGTGGATTCCATACACCCCAACCAGTGGCAGACCGCTCAAATGTTTGGCTTCACCCGCTGGCAAATGTACCGCTATGTGGTCCTGCCCCAAATACTCAGCATTATTTTACCACCGCTGGCAGGACAATTTGCCTTGACCATAAAAGGAAGCGCCCTACTTTCTTACATGGCAACTGACGAATTTCTCAACGCTGTCAAAACCGTTCAAGCGGCAACCTTCCGCTATTCAGAAGGTTTCATTATCGTAACCATTGGTTACCTACTCATTACCGTACCGCTCATTCAGCTGATTCGATGGCTAGAAACTAAGTCACAACTCCCAGGAGGCCTTCATGGATTTACAGATTAAAGCACTCACTAAAACTTACCATCAACAGCCCGTCCTAGAGGCCATCTCATTTGAAAAAACAAACCTCAAGTCCCTCGCCTTAATAGGGGCTTCCGGTAGTGGTAAGTCCACGCTCCTAAGGCTCATTGCAGGATTAGAAGCCTTCGATTCAGGCAGTTTGATTGTAAATGGGCACGACCTCAGCAAAAACACACTGCCCAGTTACAGAAAAAAGGTCGGTTTTGTCTTTCAAGACCACAACCTGTTCCCCCACCTCTCCATAGAAGAGAACATTTATTTAGTACTGGAAAAAGTACACCACAAAAAAAGAAGCGCCGTTCAGCCGATGGTGGAGTCACTACTCCAACGCTTTAACCTCTACGAACACAAATACAAATTTCCAAGAGAGATTAGCGGTGGTCAGTCCCAAAGAGCGTCTATTGTAAGAGCTTTGTCCATTGAGCCAGATTTGATTTTGCTAGACGAACCCACTTCATCGCTTGACCCCGTCCTCACTTTTGAAGTGCTCTCCGCAATACAGCAACTCTCTGAAACCAACACGGATTTTATTATTGTCACCCACGAAATTGGATTTGCACGGCATGCTTCTGAACACGTAATTTTCATGGAAAATGGACACTTTATAGAATCAGGAGACGCCAGCCTATTTGAACACCCTAAAACAGATGCCCTACAGCACTTTTTAAGCAAGGTCCTCAGCTATAAGTAAAACCTTTCGCCCCTTGATTTTTAGCCATTTTGAAATTTTTAATTGTATGCTATTTGTGGTATAATGTGAAAGACTATTTTTTAATGGGGTGAAGCTTTTGAATACAATAAATTCAGGCAATAAAGCAGTTGTCCTCGGGGCAAATTACTATATAGGACTCAGTATCATGAGAAGACTTGGCGTACAAGGCGTACACGTAGTTGGCGTTGACTATGCTTATGACAATTCCTACGCATTTCGCAGTAAATACTGCAAAGAAAAACTCATTGCACCACACTATAAGGAAAATCCAAGAGCCTATGTGGACTTCTTAATCGATTATGCAAAAAAACAAACGCTCAAACCGGTGCTCTTCCCTTCTGGCGACCCGTATGTGGAACTGATTGACGCGTACATGGACGAGCTTCGCCCGCACTACCTCTTCCCAAACATTGAGAAGGGGACTTTCACGCGCCTTTTAAACAAAGATACGCTTCAAGCACTTTGTTTGGAAATAGGGGTTTTAGTACCAGAAACCGTCCGTACCGACGAAGCAAATTTTGAGCAAAAGGTTATAGACACCGTAGGCTTCCCTTGTCTTGTAAAACCTGTAGACTCGCCTAACTTCGTGAATCACTTCCGCCGAAAACTCTTCGTAGTGGAATCACTTGAAGAAATGCGTGAAAAAATTCGACTCTCCAATGAAGCGAATCTTGAAGTTATTGTCCAAAGAATCATTCCGGGCTTTGACGACCACATGCATACTTTCGACGCTTATATGGACGACAATTCAGATATAGTGCTCTGGACAACTTGTCAAAAATACCGCCAGTACCCAATCAACTACGGCGCTTCGGTATACACAGGCCAAAAGCACGTGCCTGAACTTTATGAAATAGGTAAAAAATTCTACAAAGCTGCTAAATTTAAAGGCTTTGCAGAAATTGAATTTAAAAAAGATGCCGTTACAGGCAATTTCTATTTAATTGAAGTCAACGTCAGAACCACTAACCTAGACAGCCTGCTTTTCAGCGTTGGGCTTAACATGCCTTATGCCGCTTACGCAGACGTAACAGGCAATCCTGTAGCGCCGAAGGCCATCGACTATGACACGAATAAGGTTTTCTGGTATGCCTATGAAGACTTCTTTGCAGTCCGCAATTATATTAAAACGGGTCAATTGACTCGGGGTGCTGTCTTTAAGTCCTACTTTAAGCCGAAGGCTCATGCTATTTGGAGCTGGGATGACCCTAAGCCGTATTTCGCCTTCGCGAATAATATTTTCAAAAAACTTCTCAAGAAGCTTTCTTAAGGATTGAAAGGATGGTCACGTTGAAAAATCTACAAACATTGATTGAAAAAGCCGATCTTCGGATCTTAGATACTTTACATTTAGAGGGCAAGCTTTCATCGCTTTCTATTTCACAAATTGCTTACCACACACAAAAGGCAGTCGCTGACAGCCTTTTTGTCTGCGTTAAGGGCTATAAAACAGATGGACATAAATATTTAGGTCAAGCAGTTGCCACGGGTGCTACCGTAGCTATTGTAGAAGACTTCCAAGCTGACATTGCTATTCCTCAGCTTAAAGTAGAGAATGCCCGCATTGCCCTCGCTAGACTTGGTAGCGCATACTACGACCGCCCTTCTGAAAAAATGAAGGTGATTGGCATTACGGCGACAAACGGCAAAACCACCACAGCTTTTATGACCAATGCTATTTTTGAGCGTCATGGTCTTAAAACAGGGTTAGTTGGTACAGTAGTTGTCAAAATTGACGACGAATCTATCCCCTCTGACTTAACAACGCCAGAGTCATTAGACCTTCAAAACTATTTCAACCAAATGAATGAAAAACAGGTTTCTCATGTCTGTATGGAAGTTTCCTCTGCGGCGCTAGAAATGCACCGTGTTGAAGCAGTAGACTACGACATCGTAACCCTTAACAATATTGGCAGAGACCACATTGACCTTCACGGCAATTTTGAACAGTACTATGCGGCTAAATCTCGCCTTATTAAAGAAGCTAAGCCGGGGAGCTGGGCGGCTATCAATTTAGACGACCCTAACTGTGCATCGCTTATTAGTGAAACAAAGGCCAACGTATTAACTTATGGCCTTAATAACCCAAATGCAGACTTGTCCGTTACCATCTTTGACCTGTCTACAGGCAGAGCGCGTTTTACAGTCGCTATTCAAAAACCATTTACAGTTGACGGCTATACCTATGAGCCTCAGTCTTTTGAAGTTGCTTTGGCGGTTCCAGGCTTCCATACCATTTGTAATTCTATGATGGCGATTATTATAAGCCTAC
>JBGSUZ010000488.1:0-1799 GCA_041753235.1 Acidaminobacteraceae bacterium | reverse complement strand
GACAAAAACAGCGTACCGCCCTCGCAGGTGTCATGATAGACGATGTAGACATTTTGCTTTTTGACGAACCCCTTGCTAATCTCGACCCGGCAACTGGCAAGACAGCCATTGAAATTATTGACCAGATTCATAAAGAATCAGAGAAAACCATCATTATAATAGAACACCGTCTTGAAGACGTGCTTCACTGCATGGTAGACCGCATTATTGTGGTCAATAACGGTGAAATAATAGCCGACTGCGACGCCCACAGCCTCATGGCAACGGATGTGCTTAAGGTCAACGGCATACGGGAACCACTTTATGTGACGGCCCTCAAATACGCTGGTATTCCAGTAACGCCAGAAATGAAGGCGGGGCACATTTGGAGTCTAGACATGGCTGAAATACGGGAGCCGCTACAGCGCTGGCACCACTCAGTCACAGCAAAGGTAGCCCCGGCACCTAATGCACCTATATTAGAGCTTGACGGTCTGAACTTCTCTTATGACGGCAGACGTTACATTCTCAAAGACGTGAACCTGAATATTCACGAGGGAGAAATGGTTTCTATAGTCGGTAAAAACGGCGCTGGCAAGTCCACCCTGTCCAAAGTCCTCTGCGGTTTTGTGAAAGAAGACAGCGGTCAACTCACCTGTGCGGGCAGCAACCTGTCGGTCAAGTCCATTAAAGAGCGGGCAGATGTGATTGGTCTTGTCATGCAAAACCCAAATCAAATGATTTCAAAGACTAAAATATACGACGAAGTCGCACTAGGCCTACGCCTGCGCAAAGTCTCAGAAGAGGATATTCAGGTTAGAGTTGAAAAAGTCCTCAAAATATGTGGCCTGCTACCGTTTATTGAGTGGCCTATCAGTGCCCTGAGCTATGGTCAGAAAAAGAGAGTCACCATCGCTTCCATACTGGTTATGGAACCTAAGATTTTGATTCTTGACGAACCGACGGCGGGTCAGGACTACTACCACTACACGGAAATTATGACCTTCCTAAATGAGATCAACCAACTTGGCGTTACCATTATTTTAATTACCCACGACATGCACCTCATGCTGGAATACACGCCTAGGGCCATTGTCCTTGCCGGCGGTCAGAAAATTGCAGACACCGCCGCTTCCGTGGTTTTAACCGATGCATCTGTTATAGAACAGGCTAACCTCAAAGAGACTTCCCTCTTTAACTTAGCCCAAATGGCAGGCATCGCAGAAGGCTCAAAATTCGTTCAAAACTTTATAGACTTTGAAAGAACAGGAGACCATAGCGAATGAAAATGAAACTATTCTCCTATAACTTCGAAGACACGTTTATTCACAGATTATCCGGCCTGACAAAGCTTCTCAGCTTCTTGCTGTTAACCTTTGCCGTCATGTTTTCCTATGACCTACGGGTTATTTTAGCCGCTATGGTCTTTTCGCTCTGGATGCTTCGCATTTCCAAAATCAAATATGCGCAAATTCGTTTAATGGTCATTTACGTGGCGGTATTTTTACTCACCAACGCCTTTATCACCTTCCTCTTTTCACCGGAGTTAGGGGTTGGTATTTACGGCACGCGCCATGAACTGTTCAGCCTCTTTGGGCCGTATAAAGTTACCAGTGAGCAACTCTTTTACCAAGTGACCAAGCTGTTCAAATACGCTGCGGTCGTGCCACTCGGCATTATTTTCTTGCTGACGACCAATCCAAGCGAATTTGCCTCTTCTCTAAATGGGGGTGGGTGTTCCTTACAAGGCTGCGTTTTCAGTGTCTCTGACACTCAGGTATTTCCCAGACATTATGCGAAACTATCAAGACATAAGCCAT
>JBGSUZ010000487.1:0-7201 GCA_041753235.1 Acidaminobacteraceae bacterium | reverse complement strand
AATAAAGGCATTGGCAGGAGGAAGACTATGAATTTAAAGGACAGTCTGCTGACCCTTGCGGTCGTGGTGCTGTGCATCGCGGGGAGCGTGCTGCTCAAAGTCTCCATGTTTTTTGGATTCGCATTGGCGAACAGTTTGCTCTTACTTTACTATTGGCGGAGAGGTTTTTCAAAGCGAACGTTATTGCGTTCAGCCGGACAGTCTATTTACGATTGCCGGATTGTGTACATCGTCATTTTTCTAATGGGTGCGTCTATTGCCAGTTGGTTGGCTAGCGGTGTTATTCCTGCTATTATTTACTATGGCATGAATTTATTTAGTCCTCAAAGTTTCCTGCTGCTATCCTTTTGGATATGCTTGCTGGTAGCGATGATTATGGGGACTGCACTGGGAACCATCAGTACTGTGGGGATTGCACTCTTAGGTATAGGGCAGGGCTTTGGCATACCGCTGGAGATGGTGCTAGGTGCGATTGTCTCTGGTTCTTATGTTTCAGATAAACTGTCACCTATTTCGGGTCTGGTCAATATGAACCTAGGTTTGACAGGGATTGCTTATAAGGACTTTTTTAAAAGATCAATGAAGACGTTTGTACCTGTTGCTCTGATTTGTTCAATCGCTTATGGGGTATTGGGCATTTATGCGGCTAAACTGGGCGGCACTAGTAACGCAGTAGCACTGCAATTAGCTATTTTAGGGACTTTCAGAATAACACCAGCATTATTTTTGATGCCTATTTTATTAATTAGTCTGACTATTTATGGTGTGAAGATACACAAAAGTATGAGTCTTTGCATCGTGATAGGTTCGCTCACAGCTTGGTTATACCAAGGATTTTCACCAGTACAAGTGAGTGGCTGGCTGTGGCGTGGTTTCCAACTGGATTCCTCTGCGGGTCTGTTGGTGAAGTTGCTACGCGGTGGCGGGATAGCACCTATGTTGGAGGTTTTGTTTATTGTCGCTTGTGCAGTTGCCTTTGCGGGTATGATTGAAGCGACTGGGGCACTTAAACCCTTTATTGACAAAGTGATGCGCCCAACAGACGGCATTGGCAAGACACAGTTCAAGACGGGGCTGCTGAGTATTTTGTTTCTCAGTATTGCCTGTGACCAATCTTTGGCGATTATCTTACCCGTCAAAAGTCTTAGGACACACTATGAACGACTTGGCATGGACGCAGTAGAATTATCCCGAGTAGTATTTGACACGGGAGTTATGCTGGCGCCTATTCAATTTTGGAATGTAAATACGATTATCATTACAGCGATGACTGGGCTTGGCGCTGCCAGCTTTGGACCATACGCCTTCCTGATATGGACATATCCTCTGGTGGCCACCGCCTTTGGATTTATTAGTGAGTGGTATGAGAGGAGAACATTAAATGAAGAACTATAAACTACTGATTGCTTATGACGGTGGAAAATACAAGGGCTGGCAGAAGCTTGGCGGTGAAGATGCGGACAAAACGATTCAAGGCAAAATAGAAGCAGTACTTTCAAAGTGTTTTGAAAGACGTATAGAAGTCGTTGGTGCAAGTCGAACCGATGCAGGCGTCCACAGTAAGGAACAAGTTGCTAACTTTAAAGTAAAGAGCAGCGTGTCTGCTAAAGACATTGCGACTTACATGCGCGCATACCTGCCTGAAGACATTGCAATTAAACATATACAAGAAGTAGCGCCAGACTTCCATGCGCGATTCAACGCAAAAAGCAAAACTTACTTGTATCAAATTTGGCAGACAGAAGTCCAAGACCCATTCCAACGCAAATACCTTTGGCATGTACACCAAAAGTTAAATGTTGATGCGATGAACGAAGCGGCTCAAGCCTTTATTGGTAAGCATGACTTTACAACGTTTACAAATGCGAAGAGCAAAAAGAAGTCAATGGAGAGAACCATTGAGAAAATTGACATTCAAAAAGAAGGTCACATGCTTACGATTCGCATCACTGGCGATGGATTCCTCCACAACATGGTCCGCAAAATAGTAGGCATGCTCGTGGAAGTTGGTCAGGGCGAACTTAGCCTTGGCGATGTGGTTAAGAGTCTTGATGCGAAGGATAGAAGTCACAATAGCCCATTGGCACCTGCACAGGGTCTATTCCTTGAAAAGATTGAATACTAAAGCATAAAAAATACGCATGTAAACATGCGCCAATAATAGAAGAGGGGGACTGCCATATGGAGCAGTCCCCCTCTTCTATTACATCGTTACAGATTCATATAACTTGGTACGAAGCCCATTAAGCCGCCCGTATGGATAAACAAAATATTTTTAGAGGTCGCAAAGCGGCCTTTTTCAATTTCTGAAACAAGTCCGCGGAAAGCCTTGCCAGTGTAAACGGGGTCAAGGATAATCCCCTCAGTTTTAGCGAACTCTCGAATAAATTCAATTTCCTCGGGTTGAGATAATGCGTATCCTAGCCCTGCATAGCCGTCAACAATATGGATGTCTTCTGCCTCAACGCTAGGTAAAAGGTCTAGCAGTCCGAGGGATTCATTTACAATTCGCGCAATCTCGGTTTGAAAATAGTCTGCGGTTGCACTAATGTTAATGCCAACGATCTGACGGTCCTGCCCGCTGAGCAGATTGCCAAGGAAGAGACCGCCGTAGGTCCCACCAGAACCAACCGTGCAGACAATAGTGTCAAAGGTGATACCCAGAGTGCGCTCTTGAGCCAGAATTTCTTCAAAAGCATGGCAATAGCCAAACGTACCAATGCCGTTAGAAGCGCCAATTGGCAGAATATAGGCAGGACAGCCTTCTGCATCATATTCTGCTTTTAAAGAGGCCATGACTTGCATATGGTGGCTGTTGAAGTCAACCGCAGGCATCAAGGTAATCTTAGCGCCTAACAATGAATCTAATAGATAGTTGCCTTCTTTTTCGGGTTCAGGGTCGCTTCTGAGGACTAAATGGACGTCTAAGCCCAGTTTGCGGGCTGCTGCCGCTGTCGCGCGGGCATGGTTAGATTGCAGGCCACCACAGGTTATGAGTGTTTTAGCCCCACTCTCAATAGCTTCGGCAATAGCGAATTCCAGTTTGCGAATTTTATTGCCCGAAACTTCTGTGCCTGTGTAGTCATCTCGTTTAATGTAGAGCGTTTTATGAAGCTGTTCTGATACGCGGCTAAGGTGCTCGATTGGTGTTGGTAGATTGGCTAGTGTAAGCCGTTCTGGTAGCGTTGCAATCGAATGAGACATGGGTTTGACCTCCTATAGCACCATTTCCAGTCGTATCATATCGACACACTTGATGCCATTCTCATATATTTCTTGAACATAGCGTTTGATAAAGTAGTTGCGTTCAACACCGACGATGCGAAAGCCACATTTCTGGTAGAGTGCCAACTGGTCTAAACTGGAGTTGCCCGTGCCAACCTCTAAAGATCTGCAGCCCTCTTGTTTTGAAATTTGTTCTGCAAAGGCGATGCACTGTTTGGCAATACCCCTGCTTTGATATTCGGGACGAACAGCGATATTCATAATTTCGTTGGTATTGGGCCTAGTTCTCATCAGCACAAAGCAAGCGGCGATTTTCTCGTCTATTAAACCTAGATAAAGCTTGCCGCGTTCCAAGTATTCTTGAATGGACCTCTTGGACGGATCCGCTTCTAAAAGCAGTGGATAGGGAATCTGATCCCGACTTGGATCAAACAGTCGAATCTCGATTGTCATGCGGACCTCCTTTTGACATAGACTAATACTTTTGATACCCGAATGAAATGGGTCATAACACATATTTCTTACAGAATTAAAGTTCGAAGGTATCTAATCCCTTTGGTACAACGGTCTCACAACCAAATTGAGCTTTGAGTCCAGCAGCGAATTCATGGATTTGTGGGGCCTCGCCGTGGGTAACAAACACGCGTTTAACACCCTGTATATGGGCAAACCAACGCGTCAACATAATCGTATCAGCGTGACCAGAGAAGCCGTCAAGGCTATAAATTTTAGCATTTACCTTAATGTCTTCATTAAACAGTTTAGCGATTGGCAAGCCTTCTTTGAGGGCTCTTCCCAGCGTTCCTTCGCCTTGGTAACCAATAAAGACAAGTCGGGTCTCTTTTTTCCAAAGGTAGTGTTTTAGATGGTGGCGAATACGACCCGCCTCACACATACCGCTGGCAGAAATAATCACCTTAGGTTCTGAAGATCGATTTAAGGCCATAGAGGTTTCGTGGTCTCTTATATAATGAACATTTGTAGATTCCAACGGGTTGAGGCCTCTTGTATAAAGGTTGGCAATCTCCGGTTTTAGATATTTTAAATGACGTTTATAAAAATGAGTCGCTTCAATAGCCAGTGGGCTGTCAATATAGATTGGAATGCTTTCAAAGACGTCCAGTCTATTTTGAGCCTCATAATAAGCTTTGAGAATGAAGAAGACTTCTTGGGTTCTTCCAAGTGAAAATGAAGGAATAATCACAGTGCCTTTTTCAGCCATGGCTTCTTCAATAATTTTGGACAGATGAGCGCCGCGCTCTTCAACACGTGAGTGGGTGCGTAGCGCATATGTGGATTCCATAATGACCTGATCTGCGGATTCAAAGAAGGTTGGTGGGTTGAGCAGTGGGTTAAAGCCCGTGCCGAGGTCACCGGAGAACACAATAGTCTGAGGCTTTCCGTGAACGTGCAGGCTGAGTTTAAGCGAAGCGGAGCCGAGTAAGTGTCCCGCATCTACAAACTCGATGCTGATGTGCTTGTTGACTTCTACCGTTTGATTATAAGTAACTGGATAGAAATAAACTGAGCAGTTTTCAGCATCTTCGGCAGTAAAGAGTGGGTCTACAGGGTCAAGACCAGCACGCATGCGTTTGCGGTTTTCCCATTCGTTTTCCTCTTCGTGAATTTTGCCGCTGTCCTTTAGCATCATGGTTGCCAAATCAGCTGTGGGGTATGTGCAGTATATTTTCCCCGTAAAGCCTGCCTTGGTGAGTAACGGTAAGCGACCACAGTGGTCGACATGAGCGTGGGTCAGTATGACAAAGTCTATGGTTTTGGGGTCAAAAGGCAGTGGGTCATAATTCTGTCTGTGGATTGGGGGCGTTCCTTGAAATTGACCAAAATCTACTAGAAACCGCTCTTTTCCGGTATCTATTAAATAGTTTGAGCCCGTTACTTGCTCAGCAGCACCTAAAAATTGAATGTTCATGGACATCACCTCTTATTGGGACTTCTCGCAAATGCGGAAGCGGTCACTGACCGTAATTTCATTATACGCTAGTTGGTGTCAGAATTCATTGATTTTGTAAACGGTTTCAGATTGCATATGGTATAATCAAGAAGAGGTGATAACAGTGAAAATGCTAAAAGTAATGGAAAGACGCAGAACAGTAAGAGAATATGACGCAACACCCCTCGGCGAAGCGGTTATGAAGGATATTCAGGACATATTGGAATCCATGCCGATCTTCACTGGAACGGATCGTGTAGAATTTTCCGTCCTTGAAAGCGGAGACACCGTCTACCAAGCATTAGATGGTATTGCAGGTTATAATGGTCATATGATTCCAGCACCACACTATTTTTTAGTAACTTGCTCAGGTGTGGAAAATGACTACGAAATGGTGGGTTATTTGGGTGAATGGTTAGCCCTTCATTTGGCAAAAATTGAGATCGGTACTTGCTGGTTAACATGTACGGACAAGTCAGACTTGATTAAAGCGAGACTTGGTCTTGAACTTGACGGTGAAGTCGCCGCGCTCATAGCTTTTGGCGAACCGCAAGAAGACAAAAAACTTTCGAAAATCTATGAGTACGGCGAAACGACAGCCAATCAGAGCGCGAAAGCTTTTTCTGATGGTGACGTCATTAAAGACGAGAACTACGCTTACCGCAAGGCGATTACTGAACTTGTTTATCTCAAGGTTTTCGGCAACGAATTGACAGCTGAAGAAATTGATAAGCGTGGAATGGATGAAGTCTTCTATTATATGAGAAATGCACCATCTTGGGGCAACCTCCAACCGTGGAAGTTTATCTTAGACGGAGAACGCATCATATTGGTTGTTGAAAAGAATGAAGCTATTGGCAGAGATGTACAACGTATGGATGCTGGAATTGCTATGCTTTACTTCGAAGTAGCAATGCATGACAGAGGCCTTCCTGGTAAATGGCTCAGCGATGTGGAAGATTTCAAGGAGCGTTTGAATGTTCCTGAAACCCACGAAGTCATCGGTTACTACGGTTTCTAGTCAAGACAGAATAATTCTTTAATCATCTGAATTTCAATTGAGGCTTGAGTCTCATACAGGTTTGTGATACCCTGTTTTAGGAAACAAGGTGTCCTTAATTTAGTCCTGTGAGACAAAAGGAGAATGAATATGGAAAAAAGAGATTATGCAAGACTGTTATTAGAGGTAGAAGCGGTGGCAATTCGCGGTGAAGACCAATTGTTTACATGGGCTTCAGGCATTAAATCCCCAATCTACTGCGACAATCGTTTGACTATTAGTTATCCAAAAGCTAGACGCGCTATCGCTCAAGGCTTAGTGGATTTAATTCAAAGAGACTTTAAGGATAGCTTTGATATTGTAGCAGCAACTGCTACAGCAGGTATTCCTCACGGCGCATGGGTGGCTGAGCTTCTCGACAAGCCTATGGTCTATGTGCGTTCTTCGAGTAAAGACCACGGCAAAGAAAACTTGATTGAAGGTCTTGTTAAAAAAGGCCAGCGCGCAGTATTAATAGAAGATTTAATTTCCACTGGCGGCAGTTCGCTTAAATGCGTAGACGCCCTTCAAAAAGAAGGCGTGGAAGTTCTGAAAGTTTACGGTATTTTCAATTATGGCATGAAAGAAGCAATCGATCGATTTAATTTAGCAGCAGTTTCTTATGAAACGCTAACAGATTATGCGACACTTTTAGAACTGCTCAAAGATGACGGCAAGTTCACAGGTGAACAGGTGGAACGCCTTAAGCTATTTAGCGAAAATCCGAGAATATTCACAAAATAACAACTTTTAATAAACGTTTGACAGAGCATAGGGCCTGTGTTAAAGTAGTTAATGTTCCCTTGAGGGACACAACACGGCACGATCTATTAGCTCAGTCGGTAGAGCATCTGACTTTTAATCAGGGTGTCCCGCGTTCGAGTCGCGGATGGATCACCAAACTAAAACCCCAGAATTTATACGCAGGTATGAATTTTGGGGTTTTCTCGTATTTAACGAATAAATAGCACATGCAAATAACCTTC
>JBGSUZ010000486.1:0-10735 GCA_041753235.1 Acidaminobacteraceae bacterium | reverse complement strand
AGGTTTAGACAAGAAGACTTTGGAGAAGCTATGGCAGGCTGTACTGGAATTTGAATTTGCTTGGTTTTCGACAGAGGAACTAACCTTTAAAGTAACTATTTCAAGAGTCTCTATTCGCAAGTACTTAGATTTTTTGACTAGAATAAAAGCACTTAAAATGGAAATCAATTATGGTGCAGTTGGGCGTCCAGTTCATTTATATCAAGTGGATTCTTCTTATAAAAACTGTGTTCAAGATTATTTTGTAAAATAGCAGTCACTTAATTTAATTACAAAACTCTGAATAAAATTGCTTATACTGGGCATAGTATGTGCTTTTCCCTATACTGAAAACATCATCAGAAAATGACGGGTTTCAATTTTCTGGCCAATGAACTTT
Organism: Acidaminobacteraceae bacterium; assembly: GCA_041753235.1. Taxonomy (GTDB): domain Bacteria; phylum Bacillota; class Clostridia; order Peptostreptococcales; family Acidaminobacteraceae; genus JBGSUZ01. The sequence continues at coordinate 10,356 of JBGSUZ010000486.1, read as the reverse complement.
CAGAAATAATAGAGGGGGAAGCGTGAATGAGTGAAACAACAGCAACACTAAGTGCCAATAAATCAACGAGCTTCATGGACAAAATAAAGGCCTACAAAGTGGGTGTAATCCCTTGGCCTGTCTACTTGGTTGCGGCGGTAACCATGTTTGCAGCAGCCTATTTCGACAAGTTGCCAAAGAATATGATTGGTGGATTTGCAGCAATCATGATTTTAGGTATTTTCCTTGGTGACCTAGGCAATAGACTGCCAATTGTTAAAGGCATTGGTGGCCCAGCCATATTGGCAATTTTTATTCCTTCAGCAATGGTTCATTATGGAATACTATCACCAAATATTCAAGAGTCAGTAAAGGCCTTGATGAAAGACGCAAACTTTTTATATTTATACATTTCCTGTCTCGTAGCAGGCTCTATTCTTGGTATGAACAGAAAGGTTTTGATACAGGGCTTTATCAAAATGTTTATTCCATTAATTGTAGGCACAGTTGCCGCGGTAGTGGTAGGTGTATTAGTGGGTCTTGTGTTTGGCTATACGCCTTATGATACATTTTTCTTCATCATCGTGCCGATTGTCGGTGGTGGTATAGGGGAAGGTATTTTATCACTTTCAATGGGCTATTCTGAAATTCTTGGACAGACCCAGGAAGCATTTGTTTCTAAATTGATTCCGGCAGCACTGCTTGGTAACATTGTAGCAATTGTCTGTGCGGGTTACCTAAAACGGCTTGGTGAGAGAAAACCGCACCTGACAGGTAACGGCATGTTGGTCAAGTCGGGTGACGGTGAAATGACAGCGCAGGAGACACAGCCATCGGGTGCAGTAGAATTTCCACTTATGGGCGCAGGACTTTTGATTGCTTGTACATTTTTCATATTAGGCAGCTTACTCAGCGAATTTATTGGTATTCCGGGACCAATCATCATGATCTTCTCGGCAGCTATTATCAAGTCATTTAATGTGATGCCAGCTAAAATGGAACAAGGCGCTTTCCACATTTACAAATTCATGACAGGTGCCTTCACATGGCCTCTGTTAGCGGGTCTTGGCATCATTTATATTCCTTGGAAGGACATGATTGCGAGCTTTACGATTTCTTACTTCCTAATTTGCGCAGCGGCAGTACTTGCCATGATTATGTCTGGCTATTATGTTGCAAGGTTCCTCAACATGAACCCAGTAGAGTCGGCTATTGTTACTGGTTGTCATAGCGGCCTAGGTGGTACTGGAGACGTTGCCATACTCTCCGCGTCTAATCGTATGGAACTTATGCCATTCGCACAAATTTCCACTCGAATTGGTGGTGCTTCAATGGTTGTATTAGCCACCTTGTTACTTAAACTATTTAATCAATAAAAGTTAAATTAAAGAAGTCAGTGCTGTGGTTGGCACTGACTTTTTATTTGTATGAGGAGAAGTATATGGTATAACCCCAAAATAATCGGGTAGATATAATTGAGCTGACTTAACCATCGGCTAAAACGCTTAAGGACGGTGACCTGCAATGAAACGGTGGAGTATACGACATAAAATGTTATACAGCATGTACTTGGTAGCCTTACTCAGCATACTGGGGGTTGGGGTAACCAGTTATATCTTCACTATACATGCGGCAGAAGACCGTACAAAAGCGGAACTGGACAATGTGACACGGCTCACCTATGAGAAAATAGCGCAAACGACAGATGCGGCAATTAAGAACTATCTACGAGCGATTGCAGAAAAAAATAAGGATGTAGTCAGCTTCTATTATAACCAGTACAAAGAAGGCCTCATGACTGAGGAACAAGCTAAGAAACTAGCAACGGAAGTACTGCTTAGCCAGCGGATAGGTGAGTCTGGTTATATTTATGCGGTTAACAGCGAGGGCAGTATAGTTGTTCACCCAGTAAAGTCACTTATTGGCAGCAGTTTGTCAGATCAAGCTTTTTTTACTAATCAGATGCGTACACATCATGGCTATGTAGAATACATGTGGAAAAACCCAGAGGAAGCGCTGGAACGCTCTAAGGCACTTTATATGGATTATTTTGAGCCGTGGGACTGGATTATAGCCGTTTCGAGTTATAGAGAAGAGTTTAATCAATTAATAAATATTCATGATTATGAGAAGGATCTTCTTTCTGTAAAGCTTGGAAAAACAGGCTACATATATATCATGGACTTAAAAGGCAATCTGATTATTCATCCATTTTTGGAAGGTGAGAATATAGCAGATTCCAAAGATGAGAAAGGCAAATACTTCATCAAGGAAGTTCTTGAGAAGAAAAATGGCTCTATTGTCTACCCGTGGCGTAACGAAGGTGAAATTTTTCCTAGAGACAAAATTGTTATTTATAAATCATTAGATGAGCTAGGCTATATTGTAGCGGGCGGCGTTTATTTGGATGAATTGTATTCTGATGTACGTCAACTGGGTTTTTATATTGCGGGAACCACAGGACTGGCTATACTGTTTGCCTTGGTGGTAAGCTACCGTCTTTCCCGTTCGCTCACAAAACCGATTGTTGACCTAAAAGAAGCGTCAGAAGAGATTTTGCGTGGGAATTATAGCGTCAGAGCGACACAAGCTGGCAATGACGAAATAGGGGACTTAAGTCATGCCTTTAATAACATGGTGACTCAAATAGAGCAAAATTATGAGGAAATTGTAAAGCAAAAAGAACGTATAGAAAGTGACAGCAGAAACCTTGAGGAGATGGTGGAACAGCGTACTCAGGAACTCCATGTGCTTAAAGAACAGGCGGAGTCTGACACGCAGGCTAAGAGTGATTTTTTAGCAAATATGAGCCATGAAATAAGGACGCCAATCAACGCCATTACAGGGTTTACCTACCTCATGGGACTGACGCAGATGGACGCCCAACAAAATGATTATACAAATAAAATTGAGCAGTCAGCACAGCTCCTGCTAGGTCTTATCAATGATATATTAGATTTTTCAAAAATAGAAGCAGGGCGTTTGGAGCTGGAGTCAGTTCCGTTTAACCTGCAAAAACTAATTTCAGAAGTCACGGATATGTTGTCAGTAAAGGCAATTGAAAAAAACTTGGCACTAACCTATCATATGGACTCGGAAATCCCAGAACTTTTGTTAGGGGATCCACTTCGCTTGCGTCAAATCCTAATTAATTTAATGAATAACGCAATAAAATTTACTGAGAAAGGCCAAATTGAGGTGAACGTAGGTTTAGTTGCTGCTTGTGATCAAGGTTACCAACTCGCTTTTGCGGTAACCGATTCGGGTGTAGGCATTCCAGAAGATAAATTAGGAACAATCTTCTGTGCTTTTACGCAATCAGATAATTCCATAAGTCGGCATTATGGCGGAACAGGACTGGGTTTGTCTATTACCAAGCAGTTGGTTCAACTTATGGGTGGAGAGATTCAAGCTAGCAGTCAACTTGGAAGGGGCAGTTGTTTTGCTTTTAATGCTTTATTTAATAAGGCTTCAGAAACTGACATAGCGAATTATGTTTACGAAGTGCCTAGCATTAGTACGGTTTCTTTCCATGGTAAAACAGCATTAGTGGTTGAAGATAATCACCTTAATCAGCAGATTATTAAAGAAATATTAATTCGTGAAGGTTTTCATGTTTCATTGGCTTCCGATGGTCAACAAGCGGTCTCTATGGCTACGAGCGGTAAATACGACCTAATTTTAATGGATGTGCAAATGCCGCAGTTAAATGGTTATGAGGCGACAAGGCTTATTCGAAAATATCCTGAACTGTCTAAAGTGCCTATTATTGCATTAACAGCTCACGCTATCAAAGGTATTCGCGAGGGTTGTTTAGAGGCCGGAATGAATGACTACATTAGTAAACCCATTGAACTGCAAGCCCTGACGAAGATTTTGCATCAATGGGTAGCACCAAGTGACATAGTGGTTTCAGTGGTTCAGAAAGAACTTGTGGAGAGCACTGTCGATGAGGATCTTTGCTTTGTGCTCAGCATTCCACAGCTTGACCATGCAGCGGGCTTAGAGCGTCTAGCAGGCAGTGCAGAGTTTTATAGAGAGTTTTTAGAAGAATTTGCTGAGGATTTTGAGACCTTAGGGGAAGAACTCTGGCAGGCTTTTCATAAACAAGACTTTGACTTGCTGAGAAATAAAGTTCACCTTTTGAGTGGGGTCAGTGGGAACTTAGACATCAAACAGGTACATCTACTTGCCAAAACACTAGAGTCACAGCTGAAAGCGGATGTAACCAACGTATTGGATGGCGTGTTATTAGCCCAGTTGATTGGCGAACTGGACATCGTAATTGATGCGATTGAAAATGCGAGAAATAAGTGTTAGGTGATCAATATAAAAAGGCCAATAGAGTGAGCATTATTTCGTTCTATCGGCCTTAAATTTTTATTTGTGTCTCGATTTGTTTGTGTACATGCGAGTGTCAGCAATTTGAACTAACTTTTCTGGTTCAATATGATCTGTTGGGAAGCAAGCAATGCCAAAACTAAAACCCCCAAAGAAACATTGTGACTCTATGAAGATAGGTATTTGCTCAAAACGTTTTTGCAAAGTTTCAAATGAATCTTGTAGCGTAGGTTGGTCAATACCAGAGAATATGCCTATAAATTCATCGCCGCCTACTCGTGCCAAGGCTAGTGCTTGAAATGACAGGCTTTGAAAACATTTAGCAAATGTTTTTAAGTAGGCATCACCAGCGGTATGGCCTAGTTCATCGTTTATTTTTTTTAAACCGTCTAGGTCAATGACGACAATTGCCAGTGTGTCATGCTGACGCTGGACTTTTAGTAATGCTTCTTCATAAATCTGTTCGAAATAACTGCGATTGATAAGTCCTGTTAAACTGTCAAATCTAGAAAGCTGCAAAGTTTTTTGATAAAGTTCAAAAATTTGATAAATGAGTGGCATTTCTTCTCTAATGAAGTCTGCTGTAATTCGCTCAGCTTCCGTATAAATATGGTTTTGATTGCTGTCAAAAGAAAAAATCCATTGAAGTTTGTCATCTATAATAACGGGCACAACAAGTGTAGATTCAATAATGATAGCATTAGATGTGTCTGCAATTCGAGAGTTGCGTTTCTTTATGAAGTCTTGCACATCGTTAATAATATGCGCTTTGTAAATGTTTTTACTTATAGAGTCCCATATAAAGCTACTTTGCAATGGTATTTTAAAATTACTTACAGACTCTGTTACATAACCACTGCTAGCAACCACTACGAGGTCATTGTCCGGGCCAAGTTTTAAAATGGTACAAGCGACGCAGTTTTCAAAAATAACTTGGAGCTTTGACAGCAGTGTTTGCATGAATTGACCTTCAGACTGAAATTGTACCAAGTCGTGTGAGATTCCTAAAAAGACGTCTTTTATCTTTTGAAGCATTTTTAGTTGATGCTCAGTTGCGCGTTGTTCTGTCACGTCTTGCATAATGCCTACAAACCCCAATGGGTTTCCTGTAGCATCGAGATGCACAACTTTGCTGAAAATGACATCTCGATAGTTTCCGTCTGCATGTTTAACTTGGGCTTCATAGACTTGACTGGTTTTTGAGTCTAGCAAAGCTTGATCGGCTTGATCGTAAATTTTAGCTAATTCCAGTGGGGAAATATCATAAACGGTTTTGCCAATAATCTCTTCCTCTTTTAAGCCAAGAAAGTCTAAGAAGGCTTTGTTACAAAAAATATAAGCACGATCTGCATCTTTGCAGAATATAGGGTTGGGCAAAGTTTCAATCATTTCATCGAAAAAAAGTAGTTCACTTTTTAGGTAATGGCGGTAGAGGTAATCTTCAGTAATATCTAAAACCGTGCCAATCATTTGAGTGGGGTCGCCGTTTTTATCAAAGAGAATCTTTCCATTAATTTTTACCCAACAGTCCTTTATATCGGGGTGATTGATACGAAAATCTCTCGTTTCAACTTTAAGCGATTTTAAGTCTGCTTGAATGGCTTGTTTAAAGTATTCTTTGGATTCAGGATGAATGATTTCATTGGCAATATAGTCAATGGTTCCATCAAAGTACTCTGAATTGATTCCAGTAATATTAAATAATTCTTTGGAAAGGGCAATCTGTTGTGTTTTTAAATCCCAACGCCAGATGCCTAGACGTGTTATTTTGAGGGCACAGCGAAGCTGCTCTACGGCATTGGTAAGTGCGTCTTCGTTGTCGTCGTCTAGCCAAGTTACTGTAGGTAATACGCTATTAAAATTTGCACTTTTAGCCATAGTGTCACCTTCTTTATAAACTAACAGAATACTCAAACAATTAACATGTACTTATTATACCCGATTCGCTAGGTCTTGTAACCCTTGGCATATTGTAAATAAAAGGCTTATAATAAATTGTAGAAAGAATGTCAATCGGATAAATAATAGGCGTGAATGCAGTGAAGAAGGAGATACGGATGAATAAATTGTTATTAATAGAAGATGACCCAGATGTTCGTGCCCTGTTGGCGACCTTTATTCAAGATGAAGGCTATGAACTTAATATGGCCTTCGATGGACTTGAAGGGCTGAAAGCTTTTATGTTAAACGAGCCAGACTTAATTATATTAGATTATATGCTGCCAAAACTTAACGGACTAGAGGTATTAAAACGTATTCGTGAAACCAGTCAAATCCCTATTTTAATGCTCTCCGCCAGAGATCAAGACGTTGACAAAGCCTTGGGCCTAGAAATAGGTGCAGACGATTATTTGGGCAAACCTTTTTCTTTAATAGAGCTTTCAGCAAGAATTAAGGCATTGCTGCGACGGGCGGACAGACAAAGGGGCTTTGCTCAAATCGATGAACTTCCAGCGCCGGAGTTACTAAGTGTCAGAGCACTAACCTTAGACTTGCAAAACTACCATGTGGTAACAGGTGATCGTCAAATACCACTAACGGCTAAGGAATTTGAGCTGCTGAAATTGTTCATGAGTCACCCGAACCGACTGTTTACCAAATCTCAAATATACCAGTCTGTGTGGCAAGAGGACTATTTTGGAGACGACAACGCCATTAACGTACATATTCGCAGACTACGTGAAAAAATTGAGTCCCAACCTTCTGAACCAGAATATATTAAAACAGTCTGGGGAATAGGCTATAAATTCTCGGACGGAAATTAGGTGAAAAGATGGACATGACAAATATTAGTATTGGAATAGTCAGCGTGTTAGGCCTGCTCGCCTTGACGGGCGCAGGTTACTATCATAGAAAGTACCATGCGCTTAAAGAGCAGATTCGCAGTATCAGTTCTCAGTTAGACAAAATTGTTACTGAAGAGCGCAGCAGCCGTGTGCTGGAGGTTTCAGACATAGAGCCAGTAAAGCAGCTCACAATACAAATTAATCGGTTACTGGATACCCACCAAAATGTCTTTGTGCGTTATAATCAGGGACAAAAATCACTAAAGCACATGCTTTCAAATGTTTCGCACGATTTAAAAACCCCTCTCAGTGTCATATCGGGTTATGTGGAATTACTGGGCATGAACAATGAAAAAAGTCCCGAAGCACAAAAGCAAATCTTCAATAAAATAGACGAGAAAGTAAGAGAAGTCCTGAATCTTATGGACGAATTTTTCAAAATGAATAAATTAGAAGCTGGCGATTTAGAACTGACGCATGAGCGGATAGACCTTTGTGAAACCGTGCGCGTTCGAGCACTTGAGTACTATGAGACATTGAGTCGGGAACACTTTGAAGTCCATATAGAAATACCAGAGCAGCCTTGCTACATACTCGGTTCAGAAGATGCACTCAACCGCATCGTTGGCAATTTAATCAGTAACGCCATTCGCTATGGTGGCGAAGGTAAATATTTAGGAATCTGTGTGCGTACGAACCCCTCAGATAAAACGGTTATGGTCGTCATTACCGACAAGGGACGGGGTATACCAGCAGCCTACCATGAACAGATTTTTGAACGCTTGTTCACCTTAGAGGATTCAAGAAACAGAGACTATCAGGGGAGCGGACTAGGACTGGCAATTACCAAATTACTTACAGATAAAATGGGCGGACACATTGAACTAGAAAGCACACCCCATGTTACTACCCGTTTTACGGTAAGTTTTCCGCAGCTTCTGTTTTAAACTTAAGGAATTTGTAAGGAATAGGACAGAAAAATGACAAGTGCCTCCTGCATAATAAGATTATAGCAATGATGATTAAATCATAACACGCAAGTGACAAACCTTATCATAGAGGAGGCGGCAAATATGTCATTTATAATTAAAACCAGTGACCTAAGCAAAACAATCAAAGGTCAAAACATTGTGTCTAACGTGTCAATGGGCGTTAAAAAAGGCGAAATTTACGGTCTATTAGGGCCCAATGGTGCTGGAAAGACAAGTCTTATGAAAATGATCACAGGACTCACTAAACCAACCACCGGGGACATTGAGCTATTTGGAAGCGGTTTGACAACGAATTCGTTTGATCACTTAAAACGCATGGGCAGCATGATTGAATACCCTGTGTTTTACAATAACCTCACCGGTATTGAAAATTTAGAACTGCACTGTGCCTATATGGGCTACCACGACAAAAATGCCATACAGGCAGCGCTGCAAGCAGTTGACCTTAAAGTGGCTAAAGACAAAAAAATTAAAACTTATTCACTGGGCATGAAGCAAAGACTAGGCATGGCACGGGTTATTGTAACTAAACCCGAGTTATTAATTTTAGACGAGCCTATTAACGGTTTGGACCCAGTTGGCATTTTAGAAATGCGTAACTTGCTTAAGCGATTAAGAGATGAATACGGCATGACCATACTTATTTCCAGTCATATTTTGTCCGAAATTGAACATGTGGCAGACCGTATAGGCATTATTGACCAAGGGTGTCTCCTTCGTGAAATCAGCATAGAGGAGATTAAACAAGACCAGTCAGACTACTTAGAAATCAATACGTCTCAGGTCAACCGCGCAGCAATGACCCTCGAAAGTGTTTTGGGCATTACCCGATTTACTGTAAATGGAGAAGCCACACTAAGGGTATACGACTTGAATCATTCAAATCAGAAAATTATAAAGGCTTTAATGGACAATAACATTGAAGTAGATGGCTACCAAATGGTGCATGGCACTTTAGAAGAATATTTCATGAATTTGATTCAAGGAGGTAAGCACAGTGCTTAATTTAATTCGATTAGAGCTGAAAAAGAATAATTTAAAAGGTTATATACGTGCATTTATTATAGCAACTTTGATTGTGGGCGCATTGGCCCTGACAATTGTGGGCGTAGAAGTTAAAGACATGCCGAAAGTACCACTTCAAGACATTTACATATCCATGTTAGGCATTATATTCTTGATTATTGAAGGGACGATGCTTGCCGGCGTTATTATTGATGAGTATAGCAACAAGACCATTACGCTCATGTATCAGTACCCTATTTCGCGCATTAAAATTCACTTGTCAAAGCTTCTTTTAATCTACTGCGTGACAAGTATCAGTTTATTTGTTGGTCATGTATTTCTCAATGGTTTCTTATACGGCATGTTTACTTACGTGCCACACTTTGCCAAGTATTCGTTTTCCCTTGGTAATTTTGGAGAAAATTTGATAAGATACGCCTTGATTGCCCTGTATTACCCGCTAATAGGCTTTATTCCGCTTATAGTTGGCATGTACCGCAAAACCGCTAGAGCAACCATTATTGCCTCAGTTATTTTAGTGACAATAGTGGGCAACAACAACGGTGGTGGTAGCCTTCTTGATTATGCAGCGGTAGGTGCGGTACTCGCATTATGCGGTTTGCTGACTGCCCTTTTCGCACTTCGCAAGGTCAATACAGAGGATGTTTTTTAGACTGGAATAGGTGTCTATTAGACAGCGGCCTCTTTGGCTACATCTGGTTTATTTAGTTTACCCCAGTCACCCATCGCTTGAAATACAGGCATTAACGAGATCCCCTTGTCCGTCAATTGGTATTCTACTTTTGGTGGTACTTGGGGATATTCTGTTCTTAGAACAAGTCCATCTGCTTCAAGTTCTTTGAGCTGCATGCTCAGCATTTTGTGGGTAATGCCAGACATGGATTTTTTAATTTCACCATAGCGCATAATGCCACCAGTGGATAGATGGTAGAGAATAATAGGTTTCCATTTGCCACCAATGACGCTTAGGGTATATTCAACAGGACAACCTTGTGAGTGGTCAAATATTTGAGTCATAATAGTCACTCTCCTTTTGGGTAGTATATATCATAAAAGTGCGTACTTTCTTTTTGTAATACAAAGCTTATAATGTAACTATAGCAAAGATGAATTGACTAGGGCGAGGGCGGGGCAGGGGCCAGGGGTGCCGCACCCGTAGTGAAGTAGGCCAACTCAAAAGTGCAGTCCCCGATGTCTGGCGGCGGGCACGACGCCGCCTTGTGGGGCGTCTT
>JBGSUZ010000485.1:0-2507 GCA_041753235.1 Acidaminobacteraceae bacterium | reverse complement strand
GACCCAGTGTAAAAAGCACTACAGATAAAGGCAGTAACTGAGACTGTAACACAATTCGAGGCAAAGATTAAGCTAATATCAAACCCAGACGATCAATTTATACTAATCAGTCAACTCATGTCAGAGCTTAAATCGTTTAAGTATTTAGTTGATACACCAACGCCAGCGATTGATAAGAGTATTCAGGATATGGTTCAAAATACAGCGGATAACTTTGGTACGCTTATAATAGAATCATTGGGAGCAGGTGAATCTATCAAGATTGATGATACGGCACTCATAAATATCATTGATAGACAAGCTGTAGGCGTAAAAAAATTGAACGAAGCACAGCAAAGCTATTTTGAAACGACTATAACAAGAAAAATTAGTACTACTATAAAGCTTGAAGTAGCTATGCCTGAGAATCAATCGGTTTTAACAGTAGAAAATACACCAGAGCAAGTAAGGTTGCTAAAAACAGCGCAGGTAGAATCTCTTGCTGTCAGTAATGTGAATTCAGAAATAAAAATGCCATTGTCGAATCTTAGTTCAACAGATGTGGTACAGTTTGTGATAGAAAAAAAAGCACCCTCTAGCAAAATTACTGGTGCTGAAGTATCCACCCCAGAAACTATATATGAAATAAAAGTAAATGTAAACAATTCTACTGTGGATAAATTCAATAAACCATTAACCTTGACTTTTGATTTAGGCAACTTTAACTTGCAGAATGAATCCCCTCTAGATTTAGCCGTATTCAAGCTTAACGAGGTGACTGGCGTTTGGGAAGCACAAGGTGGGATAGTCGACCCGGAAAGTTCTAAAATTTACGTTATGCGGGACAATTTGAGCCAATACACAGTGCTCAAATCCAAAAAAAGTTTTAGTGACTCAGACCAATCATGGGCAAAGGCAGAAATCAATGCATTGCTTAACAAAGGTATTGTAGCGGACAGCGGCAAATTTGATCCTCAGAGTTCATTAACGAGGGGCGAATTTGCGCAGTGGATTGCCAAAGCTTATGGACTCAAGGTCTCGAATAAGGGTATTCCATTTAAAGACGTTGTCAAAACGGGTGACACGTATAATGCGATAGCGGCAGTCTATCAACAAGGGTTGTTGACTGGTAAAAGCAGTACGAAATTTGACCCTAATGCGGCGTTAACTCAAAACGAAATGGCAGCAGCACTTGGTAAGCTTCTTGTTAGTTTTGACAACAAAGAGAAGAATGGAAAAGTAACATCAAAATATTTATCTCAAATGAAAACAACTCAAGTGGCCTCATGGGCAGAGGATGACATGGCACTGCTCATGGAACTGGGTATGAATGTTACCGAACAAAACGGACAGAATCCTATTACCAAGGAAGCGGCGGCAGCTGCATTTATGAAGTTCTACCGTTCATAGCATGTAATATCGCTTAGATAGAATTAATCAAATTAGTTTTGAAACAAAAGCCCTAGGCGCATTTGCTCAGGGCTTTTGTAATGCTTCTCTTTTTTTCGGGTATATATGACACAATTATTGAGTTACCTAAAAGACTAAGCCCAGAGTGGTGCAAGTTCAGCTTTTAAAGACTCGTAACGAGACAAAGCGCTTTCGAAATTTGAACTTAAAACTGGCAATGAATCACACTGCAGCAACTGTTCAATGAGTGTTGCATCTTCAATCGCATAATCTCTTGAAGCGTAGCGCAAGCCAAAGTCCACTTTTTCTGGTCTGTATTTTAAGTTCAGCATAATGCCCAATTGTCGGGAAACAAACTGGTAATAAAAAGGGAAAGCCTCGGAATAGCGCTGTCTTGATAGGTTCTTCTTAATTTCAAGACACATCAGAAAATCTGTCTGGACAGCGGTTGCATAGAACTGCTTACATCTGGCATCGCGTTTTTCCTGAGGGCACGGCGTTGAGTCAATGGTAGGTTCTTTTTCAAACCAGATAGCAGCAAAACCGTGTCTATCGCTTTCAGTCAACTTGTCGGGAATGGATTTCTTAATGACACCAATATCCATGTAAAACAGTTCTGGTACATTTCCAATTTTATAAAAGCATTGAGAGAAGCCGTGCCACGCCGGTTCAGGTACACGGTGCTTGCGTTCAATGCCGCAGCGGCTTTCAAAGTAGTTCTCTAACTTTTCAAAAATTAACTCGACCGACTCGTCCTCGCAAACAATAATCAGGTCCATGTCGGAGTAGTCATCGACAAATCCGGTTGCCGCAGAACCGCCTTCCCAAGCGGCAATGGCTTGTGGGATTTCATAGACAAGCTGATGCAAATCTTCGCGTATTTGTTGTTTTGTAAGCATTTAAAATACCTCCTTAAGGTTGTTAAAAATATTTTAACATAAAAATTGTATGAACGAATAAAAATTATTTTAATATTTTGAAAATGATAGGTGTGATGCATATGAAATTGCTTTTTAAGTACATCATAAATGCTTTCAAGCCCTATAAATTATATGCTGCAATTTTCTTTGCAGGGGTGATTGTCGACTTAGCCGTGGAGGGCTTTGTTGCGCTGAGCT
>JBGSUZ010000484.1:0-7459 GCA_041753235.1 Acidaminobacteraceae bacterium | reverse complement strand
AAGAGTATGACAAATTAGCAGAACTCCTTGAAAAATCTTTAGATATGGATAAAATATATGAGATTGTCGGATTAGAGAAGAGGTAGTCCTATGAATCTTCTTTTTGCATACTTAATAGACCTGCTTTTGGGTGATCCGGCTCAATTGCCTCACCCAGTTAGGTTTATAGGCCAGTGGATTCACTTCTTGGAAGGGAAACTACTAAAGGCCAAAGACACACCTGAGAATCAAAAAACAAAGGGTGTTTATCTAGTCATAGCAACTGTGGGGACGGTATTTGTTTTCTATACAGCCTTGATAAAAGGAGCTTATTTGCTTAATCCATGGCTAGGAAAGGGTTTAGAAATTTTTGTGCTCTATCAAATGTTAGCAACTAAATGCCTTGCATTTGAGGGGATACGAATTTTTAAGGCACTCAAAGCGGAAGACATGGATCAGGCGCGAACGCTGATTGGTTATTTAGTGTCTAGAGAAACATCTGAAATGACGCAAGAGGATATTATCAAGGCGACTATTGAGACGGTAACAGAAAACATCATAGACGGGGTCGTTGCGCCTATGTTCTTTGCTATTATCGGGGGAGCGCCGCTCGGCATGGCGTATAAAGCGGCAAATACGCTAGATTCTATGGTCGGTTATAAAAACGACAAATACCTCTATTTCGGTTGGGCATCTGCTAAGTTTGATGACTTACTTAACTGGCTTCCAGCTCGGTTTACAGGAGGCGTTATTATAGTGGCGTCGCTTATCAGCGGACTGGATGCGATGCAGGCGCTTAATATTTTAATCAGAGATCGTCATAACCATGCAAGTCCGAATTCGCCTTACGCAGAAGCACCTGCTGCCGGTGCACTTCATATTCAATTAGGTGGTCGAGCAACTTACTTCGGAGTCGTTTATGACAAGCCAACCTTTGGAGACGCTCTAGAAGCAATTCGACCATATCATATCAAAAAAGCTGTTTCACTTCTTTACGTGACCTCCTTCTTGGCTTTGGTAACGTTAATGGGGTTGGCGGCTAGTTTGAAGTACTTATCTTAGGAGGCTGACAGCATGCAATTTGAACACGGTGGCAATGTCCACCGCTTTATCAGAGAACAGGCGGGCAGCTTGGAGGCGTTGCTAGATTTTAGTGCGAACATCAACCCGCTAGGTCTCAGCCCAAAAGGGAAAGAGGCTATGTTAAACGGTTTAGAATGGCTTAGCCACTATCCTGACCCAGACTATACACAGTTAAGAGAAAAACTCGCTCGTTATTATCGCGTTGACCCCAAGTTTATTAGTGTGTTTAACGGAGGCGCTGAGGGTATTCACGAACTTTTCCGATTCCTAAAGCCCAAGAAAGCGATCTTAACGGCACCAAGCTTTGTGGAATATGAAAAAGCTTTGCTGGCACATGAAACGGAAATAGACTGGTTTTATTTGAAACCTGAGCAACAATTTCAAATAGATCAGAGAAAGCTACTCATGACCGTAGAGCTAGAAAGACCTGACTTAGTTGTGCTTTGTACCCCTAATAATCCAACTGGACAAATCGTTTCGTCGGAATTTTTAGAGGATCTTACAATGACCCTAGCGCGCTGGAAGGGACGTCTTGTCATTGACGAGGCTTTTGTCGATTTTTTACCGACAGATCATGAGCGCGTCAGTAAGTGGTTGCCACTTTATGAAAACGTCTATGTACTGAAATCGTTTACTAAATTTTTCGGTGTACCAGGGTTAAGGCTTGGAGCGGTACTCAGTGCGAGTTCGCATTTTCATGAATATCTGAGCTTACATGCAGTACCGTGGCGCATCAATGCCATGGCGGAGCATTATGCATTAGGTGCACTAGAAGACCAAAGCTATATTGAAGCTTCTAAAGACTATATTGCCAAAGCGCGCCCTTTGTTGATGGAAAAGCTTTCCGAATTAGATGGCATTCAAGTATATGACAGTTGTGCAGACTATATGCTGTTGAAAGTTGATTCTGAAAAAATGGAAACCTTTGAAAAGAATCTTTTAACTAAGCAAATTATAGTGAGAAACTGTGCAAATTATAGGGGACTAGGACCCGGCTATTTTAGAATAGCCGTCAAGGCACAACGTGAAAATGATGTGCTGATAGAAGCGATTAAAGAGGTGCTTAGATGAGTTTAAGGGCCGTAGGTCTTAGAGTACCAGGAACCTGCGGTGAATGGATTCAAACGATAGATCAGGGCAAGGAATGTTTGGTGTCATTGCCAATCAACCGCTATACAGAAGTCCATTTGCAATTAACAGATGAAAAAATTGCTAAAGAAAGTCGAGCGTTGCTGCTTCCTAAAAGTCAGCAAGCATTGGTGCTGGCAGCGAGCCATTATCGAATTGAACCTGAGCTACAAAATAAAGTCAGCATACACATTCACCGGGACCTCGATATTGGCAAAGGCATGGCAAGTAGCACGGCAGACCTCTTTGGAGTCATGTTAGGTCTTGCAAAGCTCTTTGAGATTGAAGTGTCCTTGGAAACTTTATTTGGACTTTGCTGTCAAATAGAGGCATCCGATGGGATTATGTTTGATCAATGGAGTTTGGTCAATCATTTAGAAGGGATTGTGTTAGAACGGTTTGAAAACTGTTTGAGTCCTAAACTACTCATGCTGACACCAGACAGTACTTTCGTGACGGAATCTCTTCGTGGAACGGAAGCATACCAACAAAAATTAAAGGCGAAGACAGGAAAACCTTTGGCGTTGTTCAGAGAAGCGATGAACACTCAAAATCTGGCTTTACTTGGACAAGCGGCGACTATGTCGCTATTAGAAAATGAGCCAATCCTTGAAAAAGCCCATCTAGAGGCTTTGATGGCCCTTGCAGATGAATTTCACTGCTATGGCGTCGCAGGGGGGCACAGTGGAACCGTCAGTGGCTTGATTCTCAATGACGAAAAGACGGACAGAGAAGCGCTGTTAGCGAAGCTCAAAACGTTACCACTGGGAACCTATTATTCAGATTATCAATTTGTTAGTGCCGTCAGTGGCGGTGCTGAAATTTTATTTGCGGAGGCGTAAAAATGTTTGAGTTGATTATAAAAGCCATCATTCAAGGGATTATTGAAGGCTTAACAGAGTTCCTACCTGTATCTTCTACAGGTCACTTGATTTTGGCAAATCAGTTCTTTGGGATTGATGGTGAATTTGGCAACTTATTTGCCATAGTAATTCAATCTGGTGCTATATTAGCGGTTATTTTGTACTTTAAAGAGAAGTTTTTACCTAAGTCATTTAAAGCAGAGGACTTAAAGACTTATTTTATCTTTTGGTCTAAGATTGTTGTAGCAATTATACCAGCGGGCGTCCTTGGAATTTTGTTTAGTGATGCTATAGATGAATACCTCTTCAATTCCTTCACAGTAGCGTATGCACTCATTATTGGTGCGATTATCCTGTTTGTTGTAGAACGACGAGAAAGAGAAGTAAAAGTTACAACGGATTTAGGCATTACTTATAAAGCGGCTTTTTTAGTAGGTATTGCACAGTGTATGGCACTCGTTCCAGGTATGAGTCGTTCTGCATCTACAATTATTGGTGGCTTACTACTAGGCTTCTCTAGAGCAATTGCAGCCGAGCTATCTTTCTTTATGGCTGTTCCAACACTTTTGGGTGCAAGTCTTATTAAAATGCTTAAAGCAGGGTTTGTACTGACTACCGAGCAGTGGATCGTTACGGGTGTGGGTACGTTTGTATCTTTCATTGTAGCTTATTTAGTCATTGCAGTATTTATGAACTTTATTAAAAAACATGACTTTAAAATATTTGCATACTATCGTGTAATTCTTGGTGTGATAGTTCTGTTGTTTATGAAATAGGAGGCATCCAATGGGAATTGTTTCAATTCAACCCTGTAAAACCTATGAGTTGCAACTGGTAAGAGAGGCACTGGAAAAAAGCATTGCATCAATCGGTGGACTGGAGAAGCATATTAAACCGAGTAGTCGTGTGCTTTTAAAGGTCAATCTATTGATGAAAAAGCGTCCAGAGGAAGCAACTACCACACACCCGGTTTTTGTTGAAGCCCTAGCGGATATATTAGTGGCTCATGGTTGTGAGGTGTTGATAGGAGACAGTCCCGGCGGTCCTTTTAATCAAAAATCACTTATACCTATTTATGAGACTTGTGGTTACAATGCCCTCGTTAAACCCCATGTTCAGCTCAATTGGAATTTTAATGAGATTGAGCGTGTGTTTGATTCAAGCAGTCATTTAAAACGCATGCAGGTCGTGGGTATGCTAGACGATGTAGATTATGTGGTTTCGGTCTCTAAATTAAAGACCCATGGAATGATGTTGTTTACAGGTGCGGTTAAGAACATGTTTGGTGTCATACCGGGACTGATTAAAGCAGAGTACCATTTTAAAATGCCGAACACAGACGATTTTGCTAATGCGCTAGTAGATATTTGCGAAGGGGTTAAACCTGTGCTATCTTTCATGGATGGGATTGTAGGTATGGAAGGCGCAGGGCCATCAGCGGGTAATCCTGTGGACATTGGTGTTGTTATTGCCGCTGAAAATCCTCATGAACTTGACTATGCTGCAGTTCATATTGTCAATATTCCAGCGCTATCTGTTCCTACATTAAAAGCAGCACACCAACGTGGGCTGATTCAAGATCGTTTGGAGACCATTCATTTCGAGGGACTTAAGCCTGAGGAAGTGCGCGTTGGTAAGTTTGAAACACCAGAAATTCGTAGTGTTGCTTTTTTGGATGAGCGCTATCCAAAGTGGATTCGTCATTTAGCAGACAGATTTTTAAAGCCAAAGCCAGTATTTATAAAGGATAAATGCATTGGTTGCGGTGAGTGTGCTAGACTATGTCCGCCACAGACCATTGAAATGATTGATCGTTTTCCAGTAGTACATTTGGATAACTGTATACGCTGTTATTGCTGTCAGGAGCTTTGTCCGAAGAAAGCTGTTGAGATTGAACGGCCTTGGTTGCTGAAATTCATTACAAAACTTTAAAAAATAATGTGGGCTTACTATAGGAAACGGGGTATAATAAACCCATACTTAATCGAGGAGGCCTGTATTATGAAAGTAGAATTTATAAACCCTTTTATCAAAGCAACAACAGACGTGCTTAAAACTCTGACCAATATAGATTTTTCAGTTGGAAAACCGTATATCAAAGCGAGTCCGTATGCAGCCAAAGATGTAATCATTATTGTCGGTATTACTGGTGAAATTCGCGGTCAAGCTGTCATTACAATGGATTCTGATTTTGCTAAAAAAATGGCTTCTACAATGATGATGGGTATGCCTGTTGACGAGTTGGACGAGCTTTCTAAAAGCGCACTTTCAGAACTTGGCAATATGATTATGGGGAATACAGCAACCCTATTATTCAATAATGGGTTCAATATTGATATTACACCGCCTTCGTTAATGGTGGGCGAGAAGTTGTCTATTTCTTCTGGTTCAATGAGAACAATTTGCGTGCCTGTGGCTTGTGATGAAATGGGCGAGATTATCTTAGACCTTTCAGTTAAGGATTAGTTTTATTGAAATATGACTGTAATTAAAGTAACAAAAGGAGTTTGTAATGCCAATCAACATTGTTTTATATCAGCCTGAGATTCCACCGAATACGGGCAATATTGCTAGAAGCTGTGCCATTACGGGCGCTAAGCTTCATTTAATTAAGCCTTTAGGTTTTTCAATCGATGACAAGCATGTAAAACGGGCGGGCCTGGATTATTGGCACCTACTAGATTTAGAAGTGCATGAATCCTTAGAGGACTTTTTGGAGAAGTACGGAGATAGAGCGTTATTCTTTTCATCTACAAAGGCGACGACTTACTACCACGAGGTACAGTATAGCGAGGATTGTTTCATCGTCTTTGGCAGAGAAACGAAAGGCTTGCCTCAAGAAATTCATGAGAAATATGCGGATAGACGCATCAAAATACCAATGCTTCAGAATGAAGCAGCACGTAGTTTGAACCTTTCAAACAGTGCAGCTATTATTATGTACGAAGCGCTAAGACAACTGAATTTTAAAGGTTTGCTCTAAAGGCAGGCCAACAAATAAAGGAAAATGAATGTCATTCATTTTCCTTATTTAATTTGAAATTCAAGCAGTATTCATATAAAATAGAAACGGACTTCTTTGCGCAGTTCCATAGTCCAGAAACGTTAAAACTAACCAGAAATTGTATGAGGTGCTTTAGATGGCAATACGAATTATAACAGATAGCGTTTCGGATATACCGCTTAGCTATCGGGAAAAATATCAAATCGAAATCTTACCATTAATGGTTAATTTTGAAGAAGAAAGTTTTAGGGATGGTGTCGATCTCCAACCCGAGACATTTTTCATAAAGTTAAAGCAAGCAACAAAGTTACCTACAACATCTCAGGTCAACCCGGGAACCTTTATTGAGACTTTTGAGCGCATTATTGAATCAGGTGATGAAGCCGTGGTCATTCTTATGTCCTCAGAAATGAGTGGTACTTATAATGCCGCTGTCTCAGCAGTTGAATATTTGCAGACAGATTTAATTTCTGTAGTAGATTCAAGAGCCATTAGTTTTGGATATGGTATGTTGGTGATAGAGGCAGCTAGAATGGTTGAACGAGGTGAAAATCGAGATACGATCGTTAGCGTAATAAGGGATCATGCGAAACGCATGGTCAATTTATTTGTTGTAGACACACTTGAATATTTGCAAAAAGGTGGACGTCTCAGTGCGGGTGAAGCCTTTATAGGGAACTTGCTAAGTATTAAGCCTATACTCACTATAGAAAACGGCAAACTTAAGTCTTTAGATAAGGTGAGGGGTCGCAAGAAAGCGGTAAAATGGGTTCTGGAATATTTAGAGAAGGAAGACATTGACCTGAGAGATAAATCTGTAGGTTTCTTCCACGCCGATGATGCGGATCACATGGAAGAATTTATTCAAGAAATTGTTTCGCGCAGCATGCCTAAAGAAATTATGCGTTCAACAGTTGGAACTGTTGTAGGAAGCCATTCTGGACCAGGATGTGTCGCAATTTGCTTTAGAAGATAATACAAATTGTTAAAAAAAACACGAAATAAACCAGAATATCTATTAAAAAAATAAAATGATGTTGATTCTCTTATAAATTTTTTATATAATCAAAATGAAGAATGAAAATATTTTAAATAGGCAAACAATTTCAAGAAATTTGAACTCAATTTTAATTATATAAAAACTGGATGAAAAATCAGGGAGAGAATCATTAAGTTGATCGCCGAAGGAACAAGTGACTATTAATCCATAGTCATGAATTTCTCAGGCAAAAGGACCGGATTTAGACAGAACTCTGAGAAGTCGCTGTTTTGCGAGCGACACCGTAGGGGCAATTTCGACTCGTCGAAAGAAACTCTCAGGTATAGAACAGGGAAGGGTAGCTTTATTTGCTATTCTTCCCTTTTTGGTGCGCCCAGCATGGGCGCACTCTAGTCGGTGCAA
>JBGSUZ010000483.1:0-5328 GCA_041753235.1 Acidaminobacteraceae bacterium | reverse complement strand
TTGCACCGACTAGAGTGCGCCCATGCTGGGCGCACCAAATAAGGAGTGGAACTCTCGCTCCACTCCTTATGACTTTACTATGATTTTATTTGCTTACAACATTTTGCTTATCACTAAGCGTGTTCCAAACTTCTAAACCATTTTCTAATTGATATAAATGTGAGTTCGTCGTTTCAACGATACCTTCAAAATCTTTATAGGTTTCGGGTACATCTGTAAATCTTGCAATTTCATTCATTGGAATATGTGCTTTATCCACTTTTCTTTCTAACGCATTATTGATAAGTTTCAATGTATCTACACGAGTCATATTTGCATTTGGCTTATACGTACCATCTTCATAAGCATCAATCCAATGTTTTGCATAAGCTGAACGGATATACGCCTCTGCCCAATGACCTTTGATGTCTGTAAGTGGCGTGCTGTCCATGCTTTCTAACTCGTAGAACTTAGAAATAACTGTCGCAAGCTCTGCTCTAGAGATTGGTGCATTGGGATTGAATTTACCTTTGCCATCGCCCTTAAGTACACCCATTTTACTAAGATAGAGTACTGCATTGCCATACCATGCGCTAGTCTTTACATCTTTGAAACTACTTTTGCTTGGTGCATAAGTTGTTTTATTAGGATCATCTAATAATCTAAAGAGAATCATAGCAATTTCTGCTCTAGTGATGCTGCCATTAGGTCTAAAGCTTTTATCCGGGTAACCACTCATATAAGCGAAGTGGTCTTCAGCATTCAATTTACCGAGTGGTGTTTCTTCTTTTGGAATAACCTTAACCACTGGTGCCGTCGGTTTGCTGACTGGTTTTGAATCTTCTTTATCTGGTTTTACTGTGCTGCCAGCATTGTTTGAACCTCCACCAGTGTTGGTATTACCGCTATTATCAGGTTTAATTGGAGTGACTTTCGCCTTCCACTGAGCAAATAGAATCATGTTATCTGATGCTATTACGCTTTGCCCTGTTTTGTATGCTACACCACTGCCATCTGCTTTCGTATTCCAACCATCAAAGTCTGAGTTTGTCTTGCTTAACTTACCTGAGTTGTCAAGAATTATGACTTTTTCGTTACTGTAATACTTATTGCTATCTACTGGTACAGTGCCTTGTTCTGCGCCGTTGGCTTCATAAGCAAGTGTAAACTGTGTTGCTGGTGTTACCCACTCTGCATAAAGTATTATATCTGCCGTAAGCGGCATTTGAACGCCTACTGCATAGCTTGTGCCAGTACCATCAGCACTTGTGTTCCAGCCTTTGAATACATAATTTTCTTTTACCAATTTACCTTCATTATCTTTTAATACCACCGAGTCGCCAGTATAGTAAATACTTGAATCGCTTGGCGTCATTACTGAATCCGCACCATTAGCATCATATAAAAACTTGATTTGTGCTGCTGATTCAAATGCTGCTTTCCACGTTATGTCTTGTGTGACATTATAAGTGGACCCAGCTGCCTTCCCTAATAACCCATCTTCTGAACGCCAGCCTACAAACTGCCAACCTCGTTTCTGAGTCACCTCCGGCATGGTTACTGAATCTCCTGCCATAACGTTATCACTCAGTTTACTCGAAACACCTTGTTCAACATCGCATGTATACGTAACAGTATAGATAGATGCCCACTCTGCATAAAGTGTTGTATCTGCCGTAAGTGGCATAGTCGCACCAGCTAAATAACTTGTACCTGTACCATCAGCACTTGTGTTCCAACCTTTGAATGCATAAGATTCTTTGATCATATCGCCTTCATTGCCTCTTACCACTACTTGATCGTCAGCATAATAAATATTTGAGTCAATTGGTTCATTACCTTCTGTAGCACCATTTGCATTATAGCTTATAGCTAATTTGCTAGCTGGCACGAGAACAGCTTTGAGATTTAAATCACTAGTAACAACAATTGTGTCACCAGGTCTTTTTTCAATCATGCCGTCATCTGAGCACCAGCCTAGCAAACGCCAACCACAGTTGGCAGTAATCTGAGGCAACACTAAAGCCTCACCTTGTGTGACTTCATCACTTGTTTTCGAGATGCTTGCCTGCGCTTCATCACAGGTATAAGTCACTGTATATTTCGGTATTGGCGTCCACATAGCATAGAGGTGAGTAACGTATTGGGGTGCCGCTATCATCCCTATGGAGTCTCCTGCGCTATAGGTAGTGCCGCTGCCGTCCGGGCTCGTATTCCAACCGTCAAAATTGTATCCGTCTTTAGTAAGACCGTTTACGTTTCCTACGACTGTTAAAAGTTCATGAGATGAATTATCTCCATAAGTCATGCTGCTAGCTGGAACTATACCGCCAGTTGCACCATTTGATTCATATCTAACTTTGAATCGATCATACATTGGGACTAAATCGAATGAATATAATTTTGCTTCTGTTGGGATAAAAGTTTGTCCTTCCACATGAAGCCATGTACCATTGGGATCAGAAAGTACCCAGTATAAAAAAGCTGCTGGATCCGTATTACCAGACCACATTGTTGTTACAAAAGCATCTGAAACCGTGATTGCAGTACCTGTCGTCACTTCGATGCGTTCAGGACCTATTATTTGTCCATGACCACAATTTCTGAACTCTATCGTTGCCATATTGTCTGCAGCAAAACTTAATCCTGTAAAGTTTGAAACAAACATTGCCATCATTAGTACTGTTGCTAAAAACCGTTTTAAATAGTTTTTCATGCACATCACTCCTTATATATCATCCATTTACCTATAATAAAGCACGCCGATTGCACGTATTTGCAATGTCTTATCTCTCATGTTGTTCTTATAATCTAATATTAAACCAAATCCAATTTTGACGATATTGGTCATTCCCTATCGCTACTAAGGGTTTTCCTTAGTATTGACTTAGGCGGTTCCTTATTTTACAAAAAAATAAGGTCTGTTTGCATACTTCGCAAACAGACCTTTTAGTAACTCATTATTTATTTAATAGAAGGCGCAAACTTGATAATCGCTACCCGACTTAATAAAACTAGTTTTATACTTATTTTTAACAAGTGCAGTGTCATAAGTTACATCTACTGTAAACCAATTACTTGTTTCTTCATTAAATACTTGATTCCAAGCGTGATAACTATTGATGTCTGACTTATATCCCTTAACAACTTTAGTAGGTACACCAACACTTCTCATCATTGAAGCATAAAGAACTGAGAAATCTAAACAAATGCCCTTTTGGGAATCTAATACAGCCTCAGCGTCTACATCATAAAGTTCAGAAACAGTAGCTGCTTTTTTCTCGTCATAGATAAGTTTCTTGACTAAATATTCATAAACTGCATATGCTTTTTCCTCATTCGTTTTTAATGATTCTGTAATTTCTTTTGCTATAGTTGTTAAATTTTGTCCATCTGACCAATTAACCAGTTCAGTTTTTTGGCTAAATACTTTCGAAGCGTCATCTATAACGACGTCTTTGTTAACTAAGTCCATTTCTTGATATTCATCACCATCGATTTGCTCATAAATACCAATACTATAATAGCCTGATCCAAAGACAAGTGGCACTAGGTTGCTACTACCACAAGGATAGAATGCTATTTCAGCACCTTTTTGTACCATTATTTTTGTATCTTTTCCAGTACTAACAGGATAATCAATTCGGATAACACCATTTGATACATTGCTAAAATCCATGCGTGCTGCATCTGCAAACACACCTAGGGTAAAACTTGCAAAAATAATTGCGGATAAACTGATGCCACGGATGATATTATGGAGTTTACTCATAAAAAAAACCTCCTCGTTCGGAAACTGGCTACCAATTGATTCAATAATCAATAAGGCCCTATAGCTTTGCGTCCCACATTTTCATGTGGTTTGCCGTTGTCGTGAAAAAGTATCTTGTTAGTCTTACTGTACTCCTTTAATACCCGTATTACAAGGATTCATTCACTATATTAAATTTATTTAATAATTGCTTTTACAATCCTCCTATTAGTAGGATTTTTTGCACCTACTGGATCACAAGTTATCAATGTCAGTTCATTTTTTTCGCGGGTTTCTAAAACCCAGAGTTCAGATTGATCTACAACAAAATTAGATTTTACAAGGTAAACATACTGTTCACCTTGTTTATTGGTGAGTATTACCTCATCACCTTTATCCAATTCATCCAGTCGGTTGAAATGCCTGCCAAATGATCTACCACGATGTCCTGCTATAACGTAGTTTTCTTCACTGCCCATCTTAATCTTTGGAAGTACTGAGCACGCAGTTAAATTTAAATGGTCTGCACTTGCCCCTTTCAGAACTGGCATTTCTAAATCTATAGCTTTTATCTCCAATTTGCCTTCCAGCGGCAGGCCACTTAGCGGATTTGAGTTTGATTTTTTTACAACGTCGTCCTTAGCAACTGACCCAGATTCTTTTACTTGCCCTGGTTCAGCTTCTGAGGCTAAGTTTATCATTGTATCCGATAAATTTTGAATGAGCTGTTCCTGTTGCCACTCATTGTATAGATTCATTATAAAAGGATGTAAGATTAAACCTAATCCCGCTAAAATAAATAAAGTAGGCAACCAATTTTTTTTCAACTTCTTCATGCTGGACTCCCTTTTTTTAAAGGCATCCAATCTAGCGACTGGATGCCTTATAACATTTACAGTTTATTTCCTTTTTTTTCTCAAGCTTAGTATGACACCTAATGCTAGGAATAATCCTCCCATACAATAACTAGCTAATGGAAGAGCTTCACCCGTCTGTGGTAATTTATTTTTTACTACAACAGCCGCAGGTGATGTTGGTTGTACAGGTACCTCTGGAGTGCCTTTCGGAGTCAATTCATTAATGTTTATTTTTTTCTTATTTGGCTCTACTGGTGTTACCGGTACATCTGGTGTCCCTTTTGGAGTCGGTTCAGTAATGTTTATTTTTTTCTTATCTGGTTCATTTGGCGTTACCGGTTTCTCATCTGCACCAGGTTTTGGTGCTATTGGAGCCTCAGGTTTCTCCTCTTTATCTGGTTTTGGCTCTGGCTTAGGCTCTGGCTTAGGCTCTGGCTTAGCATATCCAAAATTCGCTAACAAATGTGTTGCATTTTTGCCTAAAATAACTTCTGTCTCGCCATCTTTGACACTATCTGGATCAGCAACGAGAGTATACCCCTTAGGCAGACTTGTCTCATCTACAGTAACTTTATAATTTCCTGAATGAAGATTATCAAACTCATAATATCCGTTACTGTCAGTAGTGATTTGTTGTGAATCGCCATTTGATGCAGCTAAATTCAACTTAACATTAGGAATACCATTTTCGTTAGCTTCACGAATACCGTTCTTATTGTCGTCGAGCCATACGTACTGCCC
>JBGSUZ010000482.1:0-2937 GCA_041753235.1 Acidaminobacteraceae bacterium | reverse complement strand
GTTCGTGAGCCAATGATCACGTAATCTGTCACATTTGAAGCAGATAGGTTGCCGCTCCCTTGCGAGGCTGTAAAAAGCTAACGCTCATAAATTGAGGTTGCCGGTGCGACACGTGGAGACAAAGTTATTGGAGGAGATGCTTATTTACAAAAATAGAAATACCTGTTTTGTCGGAATCGACATGCATAAAGAAATGCATTATGCAGTAATCATCGACTGCTGGATGCATAAAATTGGTGAAGTGAAATTCGAAAACAAGCCTTCCAAGTTCCCTGCATTTGTAGAGGACGTAAGGCAAATTTGTGGTGCCAAAGAAATCGTTTATGGTCTTGAAGACACAAGAGGTTTTGGTAGAAACCTGTCCGCCTATCTTGTAGGCAGACGCTTTGATGTCAAGCATGTAAACCCTTCGTATACCAGTGCAATCAGACTGTCAAACCCCATCATCTACAAAGATGATGCCTACGATGCTTACTGTGTCGCAAGGGTACTAAGAGACATGATTGAAACACTGCCAGACGCAAGGCATGAGGATATTTATTGGACCATCCGTCAATTAGTGAAACGAAGAGACCAACTGGTTAAACACAATGTTATGACTAAGCACACCCTGCACAATCAGCTCATGCAGGTATACCCAAGCTATAAGAAATTCTTTTCAGAAATAGATGGCAAAAGCGCACTGTGCTTTTGGGATACCTACCCTTCGCCTATGCATGTTCAAAACACCACGCCAGAAGCTATTTATGATACGCTAAAAGCGGTCAACAAGACCCTAAAAATAAACAGAGTCCATGAAATACTGGAGATTATAGAATCTGATGGTGATACCCGAAAAGACTTTCAGTCGGAACGGGATTTCATTGTCAAAAGCCTTGTAAAAGGCATACGGCATAACCTTGAGCAGATTGTCGAAATAGACAAGGAACTCGACAAAATCATTCCGCTTACTGGCTACAAGCTCCGTACCATGCCTGGCATTGAACTGGTGACCGAGGCTGGTTTAATCTCTGAAATTGGAGACATTAATCGGTTCCCAGACTCCGATAAGCTGGCGAGGTTCATGGGACTTGCTCCTGTGCCCTTCAGTTCTGCCGGCAAAGGTAAAGACCAACGCTGCAGAAGTGGCAACAGGGCTTTAAATGCCATGTTTCATTTTCTCGCCATTCAAATGGTTGCCGTCTCAAAAGGCGGAAAAGCTAGGCACCCTGTTTTTAGAGAATACTTTGAGAACAAGGCCAGAGAAGGCAAAAGCAAACCACAGGCTCTAGTCTGTGTCGCAAGAAGGCTTGTACGGATTATTTTTGGTATGATGAAAACCAAAACTGCCTACATACCTTACGAAAAAACACAAGAATCCCGCTAATTTTTGAATTTCAAAAAACAGCGTCTTGTCATAATAAACTTTTTCCCCAGTGAACAGCCTGTAGGGTTATTATAATAGGTGTAGGACTTGTAGTGAGGGAGCGGGGAATTTAATAAAAAGATTTAAGGCGGATACTGCTTATGAGGCGATGGCTTCAGGTGCAGTTGATAAAATTTTAAGCAAGATTAGTGTAGAAGAGTTTTTGAGACTCGAAAATCTTGCTGAAAAAATGTATGACGGATTTAGAATAGCAAATGATGATTTTGCAAAAATCGCAAGTAAAGTTAAGTTCAATGCTGATGATTTAAAAGCAATCAAAGAACATTTATTTTTAAAGGAGCATAAATTTGCAGATGGCTCAGTACGGAAATTTGATGCAAATTATTGGCAAGCAGAAGCCTGGGAAAGAATTACCAAAGGAAACCCAATAGAAAGTGATTTTACATTACTGAAACATGAGTTGTTTGAATTGAACTATATGAAAAAGAATAATGCACCATACGAAGTTGCACACAAAAAAGCAAATGAATTACACAATTGGTCAATGGAAGTATTTGGTGAATAAAAGGAGGTCAAAATGGCTCTATCAGTGTCAATAATTAAGAAATATGAAGATGAAAAAGAAGTAATCTATTTGTATGGAGAGTTCGAAAATGAAAATGGCGAGTTTTCCGTAGATAAAGAGAGTTTTGAAGTAACACAGTTAAAGAATCTTGAATCACCAACGGATAGAATTATGTTTATGACTGCTGCATCAAAAATTGTTAGGAGTCTTAAAAATAGCAGTGGGTTGCCCGATCGAATAAGTTATAATTCCTGAAAAAACATCCCCTCAAACAACACCTTCAAAATGGCTAAATACAGCCAATTTAGAGAACATCCGACCACCCACTTGACACACAACCCCCCATTTCGACCACGTACTAAAAGTCTTTAGAACGTCGGTACTACCGGCGAATGTGATTCGGGGCGACCACGTCCCTTTATCCCGCACCAGAATCAATCGGTTCTGGCTGAGGGAAAAGGCAATCGAATAATTCGCTCAATTCGCCCCAAAATTGGCAGTTTGTAGTGTTAGTGGTATCTTAACTCTACTTGGGACTAGAAGACGCGACACAGGGCGAACGTGTGGCACACAGTGGCAAACGAACTCGTAACGATGTGGCTGCAATGCTTTAATGAGATATTTGTGATCAAAAGGCTGCGTTAGAACCTCGTCACAATTTCCCAAATGAGCGTTTTATTATGCCTAGTGGCATCTTTACTCGACTGAGGACTAGAAAATGTGACACAGGGCGAACACGAGGCACAGACTGCTAAGATTAACCTTTTGCCTGTCACAGGAATCATTTTATCAGAAAAATAGAAAGTCTTCTCAGATGCAAAACTGGATTTAATCTTTTCAGTGAGCCACTGTTTTACGATTGAATTTTCGAATTTAGATTCGAGACCCTACCCCTCAGTTCATGGTGAACCCACCCTTGACGGTTATTTTTGACTGTGGTAAACTGGGACGCAACTGGGGGATTTAAAGGGGGGCTACGGCTTTTCTAGAATCCAAGCTGGACTGA
>JBGSUZ010000481.1:0-2214 GCA_041753235.1 Acidaminobacteraceae bacterium | reverse complement strand
AAGAATCAAAAACTTACCCCTCTTGTTGGCGATAGGGTTCTGATTTTGCCAGAGAACGATGAAAAAGCAACAATTGAAGAAATAGAAGACAGAACGACTGAATTACTCAGACCGGCAGTAGCCAATGTTGACCACTCGGTCATTGTATTTGCCATACAAAATCCTGACCCAAACCGAATTTTGCTAGACAAAATGACCGTGCTGTCCCTTTCGGCGGGTGTAGAACCAATTATCTGTTTTAATAAACTAGATGGCGATCAAAAGGGAAATGGCAAAAAACTTAAGGAAACCTACGAACTTGCGGGTTTTAGGGTTATATTAAGTTCGTGCAAGACCAGTGAGGGCATAGAAGAACTCAAGGCTTATATTCAGGACAAAATTACTGTTTTTGCAGGCCCATCTGGTGTTGGTAAATCAACACTGCTCAATAGACTCCAGAAGGGTTTGAGTCTTAAAACTGGAGAAATAAGCGAAAAGATCAAGCGCGGCAAACATACAACCAGACACAGTGAACTGATTCCACTAGATCATGGTGGCTGGGTAGTGGATACACCTGGATTCACTAGTCTTTCTTTGGATTTTCTTGAACCGGATGCACTTAAAGACTTTTTCCCAGAGTTTGAAGCCTGTGAAGAAGCATGTCGCTTTGATGACTGCGTACATATTAATGAACCTGGTTGTGGCGTTATTGCAGCGGTAGATACGTTTAAAATTTCAGGTCAGCGTTACGAATCATACAGATATCTTTATCAGGAGATTAAAAATACTAGGAGGCAGTACAAATGATTTTAGCACCATCGATTTTATCAGCCGACTTCGGCAAGCTTTTAGAAGACGTAAAGAAAGTAGAAGCAGCAGGTTGTGAATACCTACATGTAGATGTCATGGACGGTCACTTTGTTCCTAATATCTCATTTGGCGCTGTTGTGCTTAAAGCGGTTTCAAAACATACAACAATGGTTAAGGATGTCCATTTGATGATTGAAAATCCTGACCTTTACATTGAAGAATTTGTGAAAGCTGGAGCAGACTTAATTACAGTCCACCAAGAGGCTTGTGTTCACTTACACAGAACAATCCAAAATATCAAATCCCACGGTGTTAAAGCGGCCGTTTCACTTAATCCTGCAACACCACTGAGCACGATTGAAGAAATATTGCCAGAACTAGACATGGTGCTAATCATGTCCGTTAACCCAGGTTTTGGCGGCCAAAGTTATATAGGCTCTTGTACAGATAAAATAAAAAGACTTAAGGCGATGATTGACGAAAGAGGTCTTAAAGTTGATATTCAAGTAGATGGCGGCATTAAAGCTGACAATGTCGGCACTGTGTTAGAAGCGGGCGCTAACGTGATTGTAGCGGGTTCTGCAATCTTTGGCGGACAAGGCATAGACGTAGAAGTTGCTAAATTCAGAGAGGAAGCGAAGAAGCTTGGTTGCTAAACCGCAAATACTTATAGTCACTGGTGGGGCAGAAGTCAGCGAGCGTTTGCTTCGCCAGCAATTAGGAGAAAGTGAATATATAATTGCCGCAGACGGCGGGGTAAAACTGTTGTTAAAGTATAACGTAACCCCTGACCTAATTGTAGGCGATTTTGATTCTGCGCCAAAGGGTGAGTGGCTTTCAGTCTTTACAGATGTTCCGGTAGTGACTTTCCCAAAAGAGAAAGATTACACTGACACGGAATTAGCTATTCTAGAAGCGCTTAAACACCCGTGTGAGACGATTTGTATACTTGGTGGCACAGGCACTCGGCTAGACCATACACTAGCCAACATGATGCTCCTACAGCGTATTGAGGCTAGTGGCAAATGTGGGCTCATATTGGATGACCACAATCAAATTTCGGTTCTTAAAGCAGGTCAATATAATATTTTAAAAGGAGAATGGTCTTTTTTCAGCCTAGTGTCATTGACGGACATACTGGTTGTGAGCTTGGAGGGCTTTAAATTTCCTTTAGATCATGCAAAAATCGCTCAGGCGAGTACAGTTACAATCAGCAATGAATTCTTAGGAAGCACTGGTACAGTTAACATTCATGAAGGATGTGCGTTTTTAATTCTTTCAAGAGATTAGGGCGTGTCTGAAAACTATGACACTACTTACTTAAAATAAAAATTGCTGATACGTAAACAAATGCAAGAAAAGATTCTGCAAGCTTATCATATCTTGTTGCTACTCTGCGGAAATGTTTGATTTTATTGAAGAAAC
>JBGSUZ010000480.1:0-4057 GCA_041753235.1 Acidaminobacteraceae bacterium | reverse complement strand
TGTAGCTCAATGGCAGAGCTCTAGCTTCCCAAGCTAGCTACGAGGGTTCGATTCCCTTCACCCGCTCCATTTTATTTTTTGAGGAAATGTGCTATGCCTGAATTCGACATGAACGATCCTGCACTAAAATCTAAGTGCGTTAAACTGATGAAGCCTTATGTAGAAAAACGCATTGCAGAGTACCAACCTCATTTCAAAGTGAAACCAAAGTCTTTCATTATTGAAGATTCGCTGGTACGCTGGGGGAGTTGCAATTCCAAACGCGAACTGACCTTTAATTGGCGTCTCGCATTACTGCCTCACGATGTGGTTGACTATGTCATTGTCCATGAACTCTGTCATTTAGTTCACTTAAACCATGACCGTTCCTTTTGGCGGCTCGTAGGCAAATTAGTTCCTGACTACAAAGAAGCTATGGCCTTCTTGGGCAATACTAAAAGAAGCGAGTAACGTTTGAACTTTATACACGTATTAAAGTCACTTAGCTGTTTTTTGAACCACCCCTTGTCAAGTAGACCGGCAAAAAAATGAAAGTCTCTGAACCGCTAACTATACTGGTTAGCGGTTTTTTATGATACATTTGCAGACAAGTATCTTCTGTATTCTAGTACAATCATGCACTATAACCGCTTTTGGTAGCGCTTATTATTGTAGTAATTTATGTATTCACTAACAGCCTCTTCATGTTCCTCATACGAAGTAAATTTTCTTAGATTAAATATCTCTGACTTTAGCATGCCCCAGAACAAAGGATACAATGCTCTTTTCTCCAATGCATTCGGAATCAAGAATCATCTCATTTCTTGATTTGAGATGATCTTATCACGCTGGAATGTTTGTACTATATGGACTGTATTTGACGGATACGATAAAAACACCATACTTAAAGGAGCGTTAGCTGATAAGGAGGAAAACTTACCGCAGGAGCGGTTTCAGTCAACTTCCAACTCCACTCAAATACAGTTAAACTGACTTAACCTTTCCATCAAAATCAACTGTTACTTTTCTTACCATACAAAAAACACCCTCATTAGTGACAGTTTTATTATTTGAACTGTCTACTATTGAGGGATCATATCATCATCTAAATCTAAACACTCAGTGGTTTCTAACTGTACATTGCAATTTGGAAGATTATTTGTTCATATTACCTAAATCCTCAGTTTCTGTTGAAAAAGAGTTGCGCAGAAGGAATGGTAATGATTTTTAATTGTCATTATATGTTTTATTTAACTAATACTTCTATTTTCTAAATTATCTTGTATACTGATAAGGATTACTGCATTTTGACATTAATATTAAAATTAGAATTAGAATTAGAATGCTTAACTAATAGCGGCATTGCAGAAGAAGCTACTAAACTGCAGAAAGCCGATAAAGAAAAAGATAAAGAAATAAAATTACTTGAAGCTGAACTCAAACGCAAGGAAAAAGCTCTTGCTGAAACTGCAACCCTGATTGTTCTTAGAGAAAAGGCCCAAGCAATCCAAAAGGGGGGGATCCAGAGGACGAATGATAAGCGCCTCAGATTGCATACTTGCTATAGATCTAATTAATGCAGCCACCACAAATGATGCAAGAGAATTCAAGGCATGTGAGGCTTTAGGAATCAGTCACAGAACGCTTTTTAGATGGGTAGCGAAACTTATCACCTACCGAATATCAGCGGCCTCACGCCGAACTCTATGTGTTAGACCATTTCCTCTTACCTACGATTCAGTTTTGTACTCTAACAGTAATGTGAAGTTGAAAACATCTTTATCAAAAAACAATGCTATTGAAAGAAGTATAATCATCCCTCCACAAAGTGCAATTAAAATAATAGGATTTATTTTATAAACTAGTCCTCCTCCAACAATAGCTGCAATAGGAGAGAGTATAGACATCGTTGTAGCTATCAAACTTTGTACTCTTCCAATCAGATGACTTGGAATGCTCGTTTGTAAGGAACTATTTACTTTAGTTTGAGCTATACTTAATACTATGGTCATAAAAATTTGAATTAGAAAAATATAAATTGTAGACAGAATACTCATTTTACTAAACTGTGATAAAATTACTGAAAAGACTACAATAAATCCTCCGTATAGAAAGAAATTTATTTCAATTAGGCGCTTAAATTCATTTTTTTTATTGAATAGAATAGCCATATAGGAACCTAACATCACTCCTATTGGGTGTGCTAAACTTATCACTCCGTATTCAAAAGCACTACAATTCATCAAGTTTCTATATATATATGGTGTGGGAATAGTTATCCCACATATAACTAGTACATTGACCAGAGCCATTATTAGAACCATTTTTTTTAGTGTCTTTTTCTCATTAATATAAGAAATACCTTCTTCAAATTCGATGAATAATGATCGTTTTTTCTTTTTTTCTATCAAAAGTTCTTTATCAGCTGAATGATCATGTAGCTGTAACTGACATTCAATTAAACCTGCAATAATATAAGTTAACGCATTGAATAACACCACATACTTCAACGATACTGTTTCATAAAGTTTACTCCCCGCTAATATTCCAATAACATATAAACTTGACATTACAATATTGCTAATCGAGTTTAATTTTAATATTTCTGATTTTTCTACAATAAAAGGGATCATTGATTCTATGATTGTGTTTCCAAAAACCCCAACTGTTGCTTGTATGAAGGTTATCGCATATATAAAATAAAGTATATTGCGTTCAAATTCAATTGAAAAGAACAATATTGTAAGAACCACAGCTGAGAAAAATTCCAATATTACTATAATTTTTTTTTTATTATATTTATCCGATACAATCCCCGCTAATGGTCCAAACAATATAACTGGTAATGTAGTTAATGCAATATTGATAGAAAAATAAAGTGGTGATCCTGTTAAATCTAATATAAATAAATTAATTGCAAAACCATACAAAATACTTCCAAATTGAGATACAAACTCTCCACTTAAAAAATAAATAATATTTTTATTCAAATTAAACTCTGACATCACTATGCCTCAAAAACATTTTTCAATTCACATTCTAACCGGATAACTTCATCAATCGTATATTTAAACGAATTACAATCTTTATATTTTTCGTTTTTCATATTATATCTTTGACATCCGCCCATACAAAGTGGAAGTATTTTGCAACTTAAGCATTCTTTATTATCAAAGGGTGTAATCAATAAAAAGTCTATTTCATTGTAATTATTGCCCAATATATTTTTAAATTTTCTTAAATTCCCTATTGACGCATCTTTTATACCTATCATTTCCCAACACTTATACAAATCT
Organism: Acidaminobacteraceae bacterium; assembly: GCA_041753235.1. GTDB lineage: Bacteria > Bacillota > Clostridia > Peptostreptococcales > Acidaminobacteraceae > JBGSUZ01. The sequence continues at coordinate 782 of JBGSUZ010000480.1, read as the reverse complement.
CCATCAGGATCGATTACATATGAATTCAAAGTATTTCCAGAACAAAAAGTTGCTATTTTTTCAGGAAAATAACTTACATTAAAGCCAGTTTTAATTAATTTTTCTTTTAATCTAAAAATTTCTACGGCAAATTCTTTTGGTGTAAAACAATTTTCGTTGTTTTTATCAGTCCTATCATCATGAATGATAACTCTTGCTAAGCTGAAAGAGAACTTCTCATCATTCAACCTATTCTCCTCAAAAATAGAAAACATCTCATCTAAATGAACAATATTTTCCTTATCAATATTGGTTCTAATCGTTACTTTGAATTCTGTCGCTTTTAATTTACATAAATTTTCTATGATTTTTTCAAAAGTCCCTTCAGAATTTTCCTTTAAAAGTCTTCTCTTATTATGGTAACCTGGATTACCATCAACAGTAATTTGTATATGACTTATTTTCCACTTTCTAAAAAGTTCTACCACTTCATTGTCAATCAAATATCCATTTGTAACAATAGAGGCTTTGTACATAACATCATATTCATTAGCTATTTTCATTAATTTTTCAGATAGACTACTTATAGTATCCTTACATAATAAAGGTTCTCCACCAAACCAAGTAATATTTATATCCGACTTATTTTTTGCATGTGTTTCAACTAGGGCGTGTCTGAAAACTATGACACTACTTACTTAAAATAAAAATTGCTGATACGTAAACAAATGCAAGAAAAGATTCTGCAAGCTTATCATATCTTGTTGCTACTCTGCGGAAATGTTTGATTTTATTGAAGAAAC
>JBGSUZ010000479.1:0-3085 GCA_041753235.1 Acidaminobacteraceae bacterium | reverse complement strand
CAAATAAACTTTTTTGCCTCTTTCATGTGCAAAGGCAACGCCAGCCTTCATATCTTCAAAAGAAAAGTTCTTAGAGCTGGCGCGTAATCCAAAAATTTCTCCGCCAATATAAACGGCATCAGCACCATATTCAATCGCGAATTTTAATTTGTCTAGATCCCCTGCGGGGGCCAGTAATTCTATGGGGTTCATTATTTTCCTCCAATGTGGTAACTCAATGCAACGCCATCGCCTATTGGCAGTATAGACGTATGCAAATCTTCTAAAGCGTTGAGTTCTACGAGGTAATTGCGCATGCGCTTGACGATGGTCTTCTTACGTCTTTCAACTAACTCTTGATTGGCAATCATGCCTTTATAGAGTATGTTGTCAGAAACAATTAAACCACCTAGATTTAATTTGCCCATGCAAAGCTCAAGAAACTCTAAATAATGCCCTTTCGAGGCATCTATAAATATTAAATCAAATTTACCTTCAATTTGAGGCAGTACATCCAGTGCATCCCCGAGTCTAAAGTCAAAATTGACCTTCGTTTGGAAACTAGCCACATTCTTTAAGGCTAATTCATGTGAAGACTCTCTTATTTCGATTGAAACAATTTCACCTTCAGTCATATATTCAGCCATAATGGACGCGGAATATCCTATAGCTGTGCCAATTTCTAACACCCGCTTTGGCTTGTGTAGTAAAACCAAAGTTTGCATGAGCTGAGCCACTTCAGGTTGAATAATGGGTACATGAAATTCATCGGCATAAGCCTCAAGATTTTGAAAATAAGCATTTCTTTCGGGGATAAGGCTTCTAATGTACGAAACCACCTCGTTATATACTATACGATTATTTTCTTCTGTCAAGTCATTTACTCCCTTACTTTTTACTCTTTTTAATAGCGGCATTATGTTCTTCTAAGGTTCTCGAGAAATAATGAGAGCCGTCGCCGTTGTTCGTCGTAACGAAAAAGAGGTAGTCAGTCTGCGCAGGGTTAAGTGCCGCATCGATAGATGCTTTGCCAGGAGATGCAATTGGTGCAGGTGGCAGACCATTGTGTTTGTAAGTATTGTACGGCGAATCAATTTGCGTGTCTTTAATGCTGAGCACTTCTTTTCTTTCTCCTAGGACATATTGAACAGTTGCACAGGATTGAAGTCTCATTGGCTTAATTAAACGGTTATGAAAAACGCTAGAAACGATGGCTCTTTCTTCAGTAACCATAGCTTCACGTTCAATGATCGAAGCCAAAGTAATAACTTCTTCAACACTCATATTGAGCGCTTTGGCTTTTTCATAATAAGATTGATCAAATACTTTATCAAAAGCTCTTAGCATTTGATTAATGATGTCATGTTCACTAATATCTTTAGAAAATTGATAAGTTGCAGGGAATAAATATCCTTCAAGTCTTGTAGTTCTATCTATGCCTGCAATAAAAGGATAGTCAAATTGACCGTTGACGAGTTCGTCTTCAAAAGTAGCTCTGTCAATGAGTCCTGCTTGCTCTAAGCGATCAATAATCTGTCGAACTTCATACCCTTCAGGAATGACAACTTTAACACGCTCTGTGTAAGTTTTACCTGAAGTAATGACATTGACAATATCTTCTACAGACATAGAAGCACTTAATTGGTAGTTCCCTGCTTTAAGTTCGTTGGCAACCCCAAGCGATTTTACTTTTGCAACAAAAGCTTCTTCGTTGAGTATGATTCCTTTTTCTTCTAGTAGTTTGCCGATTGCTTTGGTGGTACTACCTGAAGGAATTTCTAAAATAGTACTCTCTGTAGCACTTGGATCTTTGGCTTGAAATTCTTTTTCAGAAACACCACAAGCGGACAAGAACAGCGCTAAACTAATACTAAGTAGGAGCCCAAGTTTTTTATTCATAAAACACCTCTAAACGCACGGATAAACTCAGTTTCCTGAGTTTATCCGATGAATGTTGTGAACTTGACTAAACTTCGATGATAATAGGTAAAATCATAGGGCTACGTTTTGTACTCACGTATAAATGTTCTTTAAGACCATCTCGGATAGAAGATTTAAGTCCTGACCAGTCTCTAACATTATTTGCTAAGCAGCGCTTAACAATTTCATTGATTTTATCTTTTGCACCATTCATCAATACTTCAGACTCTCTTACATAGACAAAGCCTCTAGAAATAATATCTGGACCACTGACAATTTGTCCTGATTCCTTATTAAGTGCAATAACAACAACCATTAGGCCGTCTTCTGCTAAATGCTTTCTATCTCTAAGGACGATATTGCCTACGTCCCCAATACCAAGACCGTCTATAAGCACATTGCCGCTAGGAACGCTTTTGAGCATTTTACCCTCAGTTTCATGAAGGTCAAGAACATCTCCAGTCTTTAAAATGAAGATGTTGCTTCTGTTAAGGCCCATTTGTTCAGCAAGTTCAGCGTGCTTTCTGAGGTGACTGTATTCACCATGTAATGGAATGAAGAATTTAGGCTTTGTAAGTGCGTGCATGAGCTTAAGCTCTTCTTGGCAAGCATGACCAGAAACGTGGACGTCTGCGAGTGAATCGTAGATAACGTCTGCACCTTTCTCGTAAAGCAAGTTGATAATACGTGTAACACTTTTTTCGTTACCCGGAATAGGTGTAGACGAGAATACGACCATGTCACCTGGTTGAATGCGGACATTTTTATGGTCGCCACTAGCCATTCTTGAGAGACCTGACATTGGCTCACCTTGGCTTCCAGTTGTTACAATGACTATTTCATTGTCAGGGTAGCGATCAAGGTCTTTAATGTCGATGATAGCTTCGTCGTCTAATTTTAAATAACCTAAGCCCATGGCAACTTCAGAAACATTGACCATAGAGCGGCCTGAAAAAGCAACTTTACGGTTGTTAAGTGCAGCTGCATTAACAATTTGCTGTACTCTATGAATATTAGATGCAAATGATGCAACTATAATTCTGCCTTGAGCATGGTGGAATAATTCGTCAAACGTTTCACCAACTGTGCTTTCTGACATGGTAAACCCTTTGCGCTCAACGTTTGTACTGTCGCAAAGTAGTGCCAGTATGCCTTCATTGCCAAGTTCAGCAAAACGACCTAAATC
>JBGSUZ010000478.1:0-6524 GCA_041753235.1 Acidaminobacteraceae bacterium | reverse complement strand
TCATGGAGGCTCGGGTAAGACGACATTGGTTGAGTCCATTGTCAATACTCTAGGAATTACAAAACGTATGGGTAAAGTTTCAGAGGGCAACACCATTTCCGACTTCGATAAAGAGGAGATTTTCAGACAGTTTTCTATAGGAACTTCTATTGTTCCGGTGGAATGGAATGAATCTAAGTACAACTTATTAGATACACCGGGCTATTTTGATTTTGTAGGCGATGTTTTTAGTGCTTTAAGAGTTGCTGGTGGGGCGGTTATCGTCATGGATGCAACTTCTGGCATTGAAGTAGGGACTGAGAAAGCTTGGACTTTTACTGAAAAAAGAGACATGCCAAAAATTATATTCATTAATAAAATGGAAAAAGAGAACGTGGATTACGTTAAGCTAATTCGCGAACTGAAAGATAAATTTGGTAAAAAAGTAGCACCATTCTGTATCCCACTTGGTGAAGACAATGACTTTAGAGGATTCGTCAATATTGTTGATATGATTGGCAGAGAATTTAATGGCACTGAATGCGTTGATTGTAAGGTTCCGGCAGACATAGAGCCAAGAATTAAGCCGTTTAGAGACTTACTCATTGAAGCGGTTGCTGAAAGTGATGAATCACTTATGGATAAATATTTCAGCGGTGAAGCGTTTACGGTTGAAGAAATTCACGCGGGGCTTCGCAAGGGCGTTATTAACAATGACATTGTACCAGTCGTGATTGGTTCGGCGGATAAGCGGATTGGTATTCATACGTTACTCAATATGATTTATGACTATCTGCCAACGCCAAAGGAAATGGATCATGGTAAAGTGGAAGGGTTTAACCCGCAAACAGAAAGCGAAGAGACTAGAGTAATTGATGATACGGAGCCACTTTCAGCATTTGTGTTTAAAACGATTGTCGATCCATTTGTGGGCAAGATTTCTCTCTTTAAAGTCTATTCAGGTAAGTTTACGAAAGACACTGAGGTGCTCAATGCGACTAAGGACGAGTACGAAAAAATTGGTCCTGTCTTCCTGATGCGTGGTAAGAGTCAAGTTGAAGTAGATTACGTTAACTCTGGAGATATTGGCGCAACAGCTAAACTGCAAATTACAGAGACTGGTGACACACTTTGTGACAAAAATAAACCAATCAAATATGAGGGGATTAACTTCCCAAGACCTTGTCTTTACATGGCTGTAGAGCCGAAGGAAAAAGGGGATGAGGAGAAGATTGGCACGTCACTTCATCGTCTTACAGATGAGGATCCTTCATTTGCTGTTTCTAGAAACCACGAAACCAAACAGCTCCTTATTGGTGGTCAAGGTACAATGCAGTTAGGGGTTTTGGTCAATAAGCTCAGAAATATTTTCAAAGTGGAAGTAAACATGGTAGAGCAAAAGATTGCCTACCGTGAAACGATTAAAGGGTCTGCTACGGTTCAAGGCAAGCATAAGAAGCAATCTGGTGGTGCTGGTCAATATGGAGATGTCCATGTAATGTTTGAACATTCTACCGAACCGTTTATCTTTGAAGAAAAGATTTTCGGCGGGTCTGTGCCTAGACAATATGTACCAGCAGTTGAGAAGGGCCTTAGAGAGTCTCTCGAACGCGGTATTTTGGCAGGATTCCCTGTTGTAAACGTAAAGGCAACCCTTGTGGATGGTTCTTATCATGATGTTGACTCCAACGAAATGGCCTTTAAAATGGCAGCTCACCTAGCGTTTAGAAAAGGGATGGAAATGGCTAAGCCTGTGCTTTTAGAGCCGATTGTGAAAATTGAAATCTATATCCCAGACGAATACATGGGTGATATTATGGGTGACCTGAACAAGCGTCGTGGCAGAATCCTTGGTATGGAACCTCATGAATCGGGCTTCCAAAAGGTTATGGCAGAGGCGCCAGAAGCTGAAATGTTTAAGTATGCGACTGACTTACGTTCAATGACTCAGGCCAGAGGCTGGTTCAACATGGAATTCACGCGCTACGATGAAGTGCCAATGCAACTTGCCATCAAAATTGTTGAAGAAGCAAAGCAACATAAGGAATAAAACGATAGCAGCATAAATTTAAACGATTTAGTTAAAAACTCAAGAGGATGCCTTTACATGTGAGATGATCGTGGACGGGCATCCTTTTTATTGTAAAGAAAAAGAATCTTAACTTACAGATACTGTTTGGCAACATCAGAATGGGTTATAATGAGTCTTAGGAATAACATAAATTTGAAGTGAGGTGTTAAGGGTGGTATGCGAGCGTTGTAAACAAAGAAAAGGACAAATACAGGTGACGCGGTTGGTTGAAGGCATACTTCAAGAAGTTTTTCTCTGCGATGAGTGCCTAAGAGAAGAGATGAAACTCAAACAAGATTCTCCACAAACGGCAAACCACATGCTGACGGCTATTTTGGATGCGGTCAGTCACTCAGCACTTCAAGTCAACATGATACGTACGACTTCTTGCAGTAGCTGTGGGATGACTTTTGGTATGTACCGAGAAATTGGAAAAATGGGTTGCAGTCAGTGCTATCAAACATTTTCTGACCGTCTGGAGCCAGTACTGATTAATTGGCATGGTCATGGAACGCATGTTGGCAAAAGACCCGCCAAAGCAACCGACCGTTTAACAAGCAAAGCAGAACTTCAACAGCTTCATAAAGCATTGAAAGCGGCAATAATGACCGAGGCTTTTGAAGAGGCAGCAAAACTCAGGGACAAAATATTAAATTTAGAGATGAAATGATACAGTCACATTAGGGGAGGATAAAGTCATGAATCATGCCGTAGATTTTTCAAAAGGCATATGTCAGTACAAGCGATTGAAACTGAGCCGAAATATAGAAGGTCATGTCTTTACCGCCGCACTGACAACAGATCAGAGTCAGACTGTTAAAGCACATATAGAAAGTTTTCTTCCATATATGGAAGTCCTCAAGGGTTATAAGCTAAAGGATATTTCCCTGGAAAATAGATTTTATCAAAGACAATTGATGCAAGAAGGATTACTTGCTACAGATCCGTTTAAAAGCAATTTAGCAGTGGGGCTTAAACTGTCAGAAAATCAGCAACTCCTAATGAGTTTCAATGATTTGGATCATTTGAAATTGATAATGACGAGCGTGGATGAATCCTTTGACGAGCTTTGGCAGACCGTAGACATATTAGACGACGAACTCAGCCAATCTCTAGAATTTGCCTATTTAGAACCCTACGGTTATTTGACGTCTCGTATTGAGCAGTTAGGGACAGCATTAAATGGAGAGGCACTACTACATCTGCCGGCTCTTAAACGGACGGGCTTTATAAATGCCATGTCTGAGTCGCTAGGCTCAATAGGAGTGACCATAAAACCTTGGAAAAGTGATTTTTATTTGGTTTACAATACAGTGACGTTAGGGCGAAGCGAAGTAGAATTGGCTCTCCTTCTAGATCAGGTGGTAGATAAACTCTCTGAACGAGAACATGCTGGACGAGAGACATTATGGGCTTCGGAAGGTTTAAAGTTAAAAGATAAAATTGGTCGCGCTTATGGACAGTGTCAATTTTCTGCAGTAGCAGAACCGGAAGAAGCACTTCAGTGGGTTTCAGAATTAATGCTGGGGGAAGCCTATGGTTTACTTGTTCAGTCCTCAGACATTCTGAATGAACGTCCTTTAAAGTGGGCAGCCCTTTTGAATGGACTTAGCGATTTAGCAATGGAAGCTCAGGACAATAAGTCACTCAACCATAGAGAGAAAATGCAAAGACGCAGTGAACAATTACAACAAATACACGCACAGTGGAAGTGGCGGGGGTGATAATCATATGTCTATATTTGATCGATTGAGTCAGGCGGCGCGCAAGGTGATTCATTACGCTTTTGACGAGGCCAAGTATCTGGGGCATAGTTTTGTTGGACCAGAACATTTTTTACTAGGGGTGCTACGGGAGGAAAATTCTTTAGCGGCCCAATTGCTGACCAAACAAGGCATTCTTATTGAAGATGTGCGTTTGGAGCTTATCAAGGCTGTTGGTCGCGGTGTATTTGCGTCAAACGTGGACGGTTATACCCCAAGGGCGCTGGAATGTTTGGATTTGAGTTACGGCTATGCAGCAAAAGCCAACTGTGAACATATTGAACCAGAGCACTTGATGTTAGCGGTGCTTGCAGACGAAAAAGCCATTGCCTACCAAGTAATGGAGGCGCTTAAGGTATCTATGACGGAACTTGGAGACCAGTTGACTCAGCTTTGCCAACTGACTCAGAAAAATAAAACTGAACTAGATGACCGCTATGAACTGTTAGAGCAGTTTGCTTTAAACCTAACAGCCCGCGCTACGGATAAGCGGCTTGACCCAGTTTACGGCAGAGAAGAAGAATTAGCGAGACTGATTCAGACATTGAGCCGGAGAACTAAAAATAACCCTTGTCTCATTGGAGAGCCCGGTGTTGGTAAAACAGCAATTGTAGAAGGACTTGCTCAGCGTATTGTAGAAAAATCGGTTCCAGAGGTACTGTGGGGCAAGAAAGTCTATTCTCTGAGCATGGGTATTCTCTTAGCGGGAACTAAGTACAGAGGTGAATTTGAAGAACGACTGACCAAACTGTTGAAGGAAATTCAAGCGGCGGCGGACGTGATTCTCTTTATAGATGAGATCCACACTATTATCGGCGCGGGCGGCGCAGAAGGGGCTATAGACGCGTCGAGCATTCTCAAACCGATTTTAGCCCGTGGTGAAATTCAGCTGGTGGGTGCGACGACCATTAATGAATATAAACGCTACGTTGAAAAAGACAGTGGCTTAGAGCGCCGTTTTCAACCGATTATGGTACGTGAGCCGTCTAAAGAACATGCCATAGAAATACTCAAACTCCTCAGAGAACGCTACGAAACACACCACCGAGTAAAGATTACGGATGGGGCTATTCAAGCGGCAGTGGAACTTGCAGACCGTTATATTACTGAGCGGTTTTTGCCTGACAAAGCAGTGGATTTGATGGACGAGGCCTCTGCTAAAAAGCGGATTGAAAACCTTAGACAAAGCGATAGCGTTCATCGGTTAGAGACGCATTTAAAGGATTTGAGGGCAGAGAAAGAAGCGGCGGTTGGGCGTCTGGACTTTGAGATGGCGGCAAAACTTAGAGATCAGGAACGACTGGAATTAGAAGCCCTCGAAGAAGAAAAGCGACTGCAGCAAATGAGCTTTTTAAACGCGCTACAGGTCACTAAAGAAGATATTGAGCAGCTGGTAGCCTCTATTACTAAAATTCCGGTAGAGCGCTTGGTAGAGGCGGAGGCAGAGCGACTTTTGCATTTGGAAAACTATTTGTCTATGCGTGTTATTGGTCAGGCGGATGCCGTAGCGGTTGTGGCAAAGGCGATAAGACGCTCGCGCGTGGGGCTTTCTAACCCGAATAAACCGATAGGGTCATTTCTTTTCATGGGACCAACAGGGGTTGGTAAGACGGAGTTGTCTAAAGGACTGGCGAATATGCTCTTTGGCTCAGATCAGGCAATGATACGGATCGATATGTCTGAGTTTATGGAAAAACATACGGTTTCACGGTTGATTGGGTCGCCTCCGGGTTATGTGGGGCATGAAGAAGGCGGACAACTGACGGATAGGGTCAAACGCCAACCCTACAGCTTAATTTTATTTGACGAGATAGAAAAGGCGCATGAAGATATTTTCAACCTCCTGCTTCAAATTTTGGACGAGGGTATTCTGACAGATGGCAAAGGACGGACGGTCAACTTTAAAAATACTTTGATTATTATGACCTCTAATGCAGGCATAGACAGGCTTTCAAAGAGACGACAAATGGGATTTGGCGACATGGCACGACGGGATGAAATGGAGCAGCAACGGATTCGAGAGGTACTAACGGAATCTTTGAAGTCCTACTTTAAACCGGAATTCCTAAATAGAATAGATGATGTGGTCGTCTTTAACACCCTAATGCCTGAAGACATACGAAAGATTGTGGAATTAATGGCAGCAGACCTTGAAAAGCGGATGTTGAGTCTAGGCTATGCCCTTGTTATGAGCGATTCGGTCAAGGACCACTTGTCAGAAGTGGGTTATGACGAGGAGTACGGAGCAAGGCCGTTGAAGCGCACCTTAACTAAATTAGTAGAAGACAAACTAGCGGAATATATTTTGAAACATCAAGTCGTGGAAGGTCTACGGTTTATTGTAGACTTTGACGGAGCAGAGGTTCAGATACGGGTAAAGAAGAAACAGACTCATAAAAGGACTTTAGAAGAGGTGGCAAATGGCAAAAGTTAAGTCGAAGTACGTCTGTCAAAACTGTGGTTACTTCTCAGTGAAATGGCTGGGAAAATGTCCAGAGTGCGGCAGTTGGGAAAGCATGGTGGAAGAACTGGAGACTACAAGTGTTGAATCGGACTCCAGAACGATTAGGGCCAGCAATAAAGTGGAAAAGCCTGTGTCTATCAATGCTGTGACAATAGAACGAGAAGACCGGTTCAGTAGTGGTATAGAAGAACTGGATATTGTTCTTGGTGGCGGCATTGTCAGAGGCTCATTGATGCTTGTTGGGGGA
>JBGSUZ010000477.1:0-3767 GCA_041753235.1 Acidaminobacteraceae bacterium | reverse complement strand
GTTTCTTCAATAAAATCAAACATTTCCGCAGAGTAGCAACAAGATATGATAAGCTTGCAGAATCTTTTCTTGCATTTGTTTACGTATCAGCAATTTTTATTTTAAGTAAGTAGTGTCATAGTTTTCAGACACGCCCTAGTTTGAAGGTGAGTTTACTTTGATTGATTATTTAGTGACGAGTTTTACATCGACTTGAACTGTTTCTGGTATTTTATTGCCTTGCAGATAAGAGATGCCGTGGCGAATGGCTTCAGAACCAAGCTGTTCTGGTTGTTGAGCGATTGTTGCATCTAGTGTGCCAGCCTTGACAGCTTCAAGTGCTTCAGGCGTTCCGTCAAAGCCAATGACTAATAGATCTAGATTTTGATTCTTAATTGCTTCTATAGCGCCAAGTGCCATTTCATCGTTTTCTGCAAAAACTGCTTTTAGGTCTGGATGAACAGAAAGTAGCTTGGTCATCATATTTTTTCCAAGATTTCTATCGAAGGAGGCAGATAAACTGGAAACTTGGGTCATTTGACTATTGGCGTTCATATAATTTTGAAAACCTTTACCACGGTTTAAAGAGGCGGAGGTTCCTTCTATACCTCTGAGAATTGCATAGTCACCTACATTATTACAGTTTTCTATCATAAATTGTGCTGCAAGTTGCCCGCCGTTTACATTATTAGAGGTAATGTGGCATACTATTTGGCCACCAGTTGAGATCCGATCTACTGTAATAACAGGTATATTCTTTTGATTGGCATATCTAACAGATTGATAAACTGAATCTGAATCAGTTGGATTTAATATGAGTAGGTCGATACCACTATCTACTAGTGATTTTACCTTTGAGAGTTCTATTGAACTACTATCTTTTGAATCAAGTACTTTAAGAATGACATCTTGTTTGTTAGCTTCATCTTGTGCACCTGTATTCATCGCTTGGAAAAAAGGGTTGTCGAGGTTAGAAAGAACTATTCCTATACGACTGTGTTCTGGTGCCCTATAGTCAATTTGACATGCGCTGAGAAATATTGTGATAAAGATAAGCAGTAATATGAAAAATTTACGTGTTATAAGTCTCATAGATTACCATCCTTTATTACTATGATAAAATCGCATTCATTTGTTGATTTGATGCCCTTTTAGGGTATGTGTTAAACAATTTATCGCTTATTTTCAAATGAGTTTAAAAGGAGGTGATGGTGCTTGAAAATTTATAGCACAGATTGGCAGAAAGTTCGAGCGTGGCTATTCCCTCTATTAGCGGCATTTTTTATAATGCTTATAACGGGTTATGGTGCTTGGTTTACATTGCAGTATGAAATGGAGCTAAAAAAGAGAGCTAGTCAAAGTGAACTTTCTATTATTAGTAACCGATTAGAAAATTTAGTGAATCAACAAATAGATGGTGCACAAGGGTTGGCAGTTTATAATTTGGATAACCCAGATGCTAGTTTTGAGGAACTTACTCACTTTAGTGAAAAATTATTTTCCAATCAGAATGGTATTTTAAAAACTATAGTATTAACGAAAGATACAACCGTGACTTTTATATATCCGCTTCAAGGCAATGAAAGTGTTGTGGGTGTTGATTTAGCAACTATTAGTAATCAAAAGGATGAAGTACTGTTGGCGAAAAAAAGCTTGAGGCCGGTATTGACACAACCTCTTCTTTTGATTCAAGGTGGAATGGGAATTATTTTTAGAGTACCTCAAACTTCATATAAGGATGGTATATCACAGAGCTATGTTGGGCTAATGAACGTCGTTGTTAATTTTGACCGTTTGTTGGGTAATTCTGGTGTACTAGGTGCTACGAAAAAATTTAATTTGCGTATTAGTCAGGTAGTTGAGTCGAGTCATCAACAGAATGAAATTTTTTATACTACGGACAAGCCTCTCAAAGACCCAATTTATTCAACTGTTAATTTAAAAGAAAATTATTGGTTGCTTGAAATGGTTCCGTTGGGTGGCTGGGATGAGGATGCTTATATTTTTAATATTGTTGTTGGTGCGGGCATATTTTTGTCTGCATTAGTGTTCTTCTATTTTAGGTCATTGCTCATGTCTAAAGTTCAACTCAATCAACTGGTGACTGTTAAAACGCAGGAACTTCGTGAGGTGAATAGTTCTTTAGTAGAATCCTTAGAGAGTTTAAAAACCGCTCAGGAGCAGTTAATACGCGCTGAAAAACTAGCTGGATTAGGTGAGCTTGTAGCTGGTGTGGCTCATGAAATTAATACACCTTTAGGTGTTGGGATTACACTAACATCATTTATTAGGGAAAAACAAAATAGTTTGAATTTGAGTTTTATTGATAACTCAATGACGAGGCGGGATGTGCTGGACTATTTTAAAGATACAACAGAAGCTCTAGAAGTCATGGAAACAAGTCTTAATAAGGCTGCTGAAATTGTACAAAGTTTTAAAAATGTGGCAGTTGAGCAGTCTTCACTTGAAATTAGAACGTTCAACATTTGTAAATACTTAAATGATGTATTATTGAGTTTAACACCAAAATTTAAAAACTCTGACTATACGATATCATTAAATTGTCCTGAAAGTTTGGAAATAACCAGTTATCCGGGCGCATTGTCTCAAATTCTGACTCAGTTAATTAATAATAGTTTAGTTCATGGCTTTCATAATAGAGACTCAGGGTCTATTAAAATAGAAATACAGTTAGTTCAAGAAAAAGTAAGGTTAGTTTATGCAGATGATGGTATTGGTATTCCCGCTGAGGCACAACCTCAGGTATATAATCCATTTTTCACGATGGACAAACAGCATGGGAGCACAGGATTGGGTCTTCATATTGTCCATAATCTGACTACTCAGATACTAAAGGGACAGATTCAGCTTATTAGTGAACTTGGCGGTGGGACATGTTTTATTATAAGTTTTCCTGATAGAGGACAGTAAGTTGAATTTTCAAAAAAACATTGGAATTAAATTCTAAAAATGATAATATAAAAAATATTATACTGTTAAAAATTGAATGGAGCCGTGAACAACTATGGAAATTAAAAGACAGCCAAGTTTACCCCAAGCAACCCATCGGAATGATTTACTAAAAATTATTGCATTAGCAACCATGTTAATTGATCATGTAGGGATGCTTTATTTTCCTAGGGAGATGTTATATAGGACGATTGGTAGAATTGCATTTCCTATTTTTGCTTATCAAATAGCGATTGGTTTTCAAAAAACATCTAGTCGTAAAAAATATGGGCTTAGATTATTTTTGTTTGCGTGTATTTCTCAAATACCCTATTTTTGGTTTAACCGAGAGGTTCAATTTCACTTTGGTGGACTAAATATCATGTTTACTTTCTTATTTGCACTCAGCGCGCTGCAGTGTTTTGAAATGGGACACAAGGCCTTTGAAGGTCTGAAAGCTAAATTTGATGGTATGTTAGTGCTAAAAACTGTTGGGTTTTGGTTGCTGAGTCTCGGCATCATTATTGCCCCTGAAATCACGTCAATTAAGTATGGACATGGCACTGAATATGGGATGAGCGGTATTTTATTTGTTTTTCTTTTTTACTTTCTCGGTAAAAAGAAAATAGCGTTATTTACAGGGTATTTTGGGTTGTCTGCTTTTTCGGTTTATTACAGTGTTGCGGAGGGGTATTACTTATCTGCGCCGAGTATTATGACTTTTTTTGAGGCATTTACTTCTTATAAAGTGATAATTAAATATTTATTTAATGACAATAACTTAGTTTGGACGTTAGAGGGCATCTTTTTCCAAAGTCGAAGTATTATGTCGGTTCCAA
>JBGSUZ010000476.1:0-9345 GCA_041753235.1 Acidaminobacteraceae bacterium | reverse complement strand
TCTGCTTGTAAATTGACCGGATCCGATGGTACTGGCACGCCGTAAATCATTTCTGTAGAGCCACTAGAGATACCCTTGTCTGGGTTAATGACCGTTACATTGACTTTACCTTCTGTAAGGCGTTCTGGTGTAACGACTTTCAGCGTGTTTTCGTCTACAAAGGTCACTGTGCCTTCTACGACATTTTCGAGTTTGTAATACTTGTCGTCAATATAAAGCCCATAAGGGTCTGCTGGCGCATCCGAGCTGTCTATGACAGGCTCATTGCCAAAGTAAACTTTCGCACCTTTAATAAAACCAGTGCCTTTGAGGGTAATGGTTTCGCCGCCCTCTAAGCTAATACGGTTTTTCGCCGTAACGCCGTCTTCATCATAGATTGTGCCATTGACCGTTGGCGCAGAAATGATGGTCAATGCGTTGTCCTTCGTAGCGGAACCAAAATCTGAGTTTTTAACGGTAACCGACTTAACGCCTAGCGTAAGGTTTGTCGTCGTTACAAAGGTAATTTTTGTACCTTGTTCTGACACAGTAACGTTTGGCATTGGCACGCCGTTTTTACTGCCGACAATAACAGAAGCTCCTGCTCTAAAGTCTTTACCTCTGATGGTAATGGTATTACCGCCTGCTATAGAAGTTTCCTTTGGAGACACCGACTCGATGGTTGGTGAAGAAAGCGGCTTTCTATAAGTGAAGTAAATCGGTTTACTCGCCTCAGGACCTGTTCTATTGTCTAAAGTCGTTGAGTTGGCGATACCTTGGTCTGTATTGGTAACAAAGATTGGGTATTTCTTGTCAATGTCATCGGTTGTACCCGCTGGCACTTTAACGATGATGTTGTCTAACGTGATTGTTGCTGAAGCATTATTCGGGTCTGGAATGGTTACCTTTGTGATTTCGACGACCGTTGCTGCTTTCTCATTAATGGAGACTTTAGCCCCCGGACGGAAGTCCTCACCTCGAATTTCAAATTCCCATTCGCCTTTAACGGAACCTTCTACTACAAAGCCCGTTTTGTCTTCGGTGTCGACCTTTGGCTTAATGTCGTAAATTTTTGGCGCACTGGCTGGATTGGTATATGTGAAATCTACCTTAGCCGTACCACCATCTGGGTTTGTCAGAGTCACTGGTACGGTGTCAATTGTGTGGTAGGAAGGCGTCATAACGGTAACGTGACTTGGATTGTCATACGTTACTTTAGGCGCATAACCTCTTTCAACAATGACTCGTCTGTCCTCTACGTTAATACGAACATACTCGAAGACATCCTTGTCCTTGTCGTAAACGGTAGGGTCTGCTTTTACATAACCATTTGGCGCATAGTATTCTGTGTCAGCTTGTAGCATCCCCATAGGAATGTATACGTCTGTGTTGTCATAAGAGAAGTTACGGGTAAATACCTTGCCGTTTTCCTGTACTTGTACAGTGAGGGTCGGCGCAGGTTCAGCCGAGTAGGTGACTTTGAGGCCACCATCTAAATTGACAGTTGCCTGTCCATTGTTGATTAAACCTGAATTCGGTAAATTTCTATCGATTTCACGGTTGTCTATGTCTGCAAAACGTACCTTTGCTTGAACATTTGGCAAAGTTACTGGTGCTGTGTCCGTTAAGTCATAGTAACCTTTGAGTGTTGAGCGATAGAGTCCCGAACCATAAATCTCCTTAAGTTCCTGACCCATTTTTCGACCAATATTCGGGATGATGCTGGTCAGTTTTGGTGTGGAAGATTCGTAGGTGTAAGTGAACTTATTGGTAATCCCCGAGTCATTATTAACCAAGTACAGATTCACTGGGCCCGCCGCATTTGACGGTGTTATGACCTTAATGTAACCATTGCCAAAGTGAACGATCTTAGCTTCTTTGTTGCCAAAGAAGACTCTTGGGAATACTTTTGAACTGTAATAGTACGTGTGATAAGGGTTCGATGTGTCTGGTACACGTATGCCAGTGATTGCATCATAGCTCTCTTGGTCATAAGGCACATTGGTCGCTGGGTTCACATTGGCATTTTGAAGGTAAGTCAGGTAATTGTCCCACTTGCCGTTGCCATTGAGGTCTGTGAACGTATCCCCCGGTTCGTAACTAGAGCCGTCATTGTCTGCATCCTTGAAAGGTTCAAAGAAACGGAAGTCAGAGCCGAAAATTTCTACAATCTCATTTCCGTTAGCAGAACCTTTGTCAGCTATTACTTTAGATATTCTAGGAATACTGGATGGTTTAATGTAGGTAAATCCTTTTTCAACACTGTCCGACGCACCGTCTGTGTTCAAAATAACCACTGGTACGGTAAATCGGTCAACGCCGTAGTCGTCTTTTAAATTTTTAATAGACTTCGGCATGGTAAACGAAATGGACTTGCCGTCTAGCGCAAGGAATACGTCCTTGTCTGGAACGACTTGTGAATCCACGATGACTTTGACGCCATCTTGGAAGTCTGCCCCGTGAATGGTGACCGTATAGCCACCTTCATCGCTACCCTCTGCTGGGTCAATGTCCGTGATGACCGGATAAGAACCTGCTTGAGAAACGTAGTAGAATCCACTATTGCCCGTTTTTTCGGCACGCTTGGTGTCTGGGTTTACGACTGCCAAATCTTTATAACCTGTACCAGATGTCAGTACCGGCACGGTGAAAAGAATTTGGTCCTTAGAAACGACACGAACCCGATTGCCCGTAATAATATTGGTGTTGCCGTCAATTTTATAAGCTGTTGTAAAGTTGAGTGTGATTAAACCGTTTAAAACAAGGGCGTTGTTTCTGCCAGAACCGTCTGTCGTTAATGTGACAATTTGCGTTGCCCCATTTTCCGGTACTGCCTTAATTTGATTGCCCTCGAAAACGATTTTATAGACCTTGTCCTTGCCGTTTGTCAGTTTGGCGTTGCCTTCAAAGTCTTCTGAGAGTGTAAAGAAAGAATAAACATTGGCAGCAGTCGCTTCTCTGAGAATCACACTGCGGCTGTAATCTGAAATTTTGGCCTTTATAGTGCCGTCAGCATTCATTTCCTTACGAATAATGTTGTTGTTCATAATGCCTTTTAGGTAAACCTTGCCGCCAGCGGCTACATCATCAATTTCAATGTCTGTGATGCCTTCTGGACTTCCCGCTGTAAAAGTAATGGGTACGGTATCATCGATTAAATTCCCGTCACGACCGTAAACTTCATATTGTGCTGTAGTCGAATTGTAGCGGAATACGTAGTAACGCTGGTCGTTGTCTGTTAACACTGGCCTTTTGAGCGCATCCTGCTCCATGAAGTAGAGGTGATGTTTGCTAGTGTCGTTAGGATTTGCATTGTCATAGCTATAGACATAGGTGTTCTTACTCAGCAGTGAAAACTGCGTCTTATTGTTGCTGTCCTTTGAAATGAGCACTTCACTCGCAGGTGCCGCATAAGGCAGAAACTGCAGGTTGCCGTTTGCATCTTGGTTATAGAGGTTTACGTCTTTGCCGTCCATATAAATTTTAGAGCCTATGAGACGAAACGCATCTAACCCTATGTTAGTTGGTGCGGTTGGGTCTGGCTTCACGTAATTGTCGCCATTGACCGAAACGAGTGTACCGTAAATGCCTCGCGTTGGTGAGAAGCTGGTGATACTCGGATCTTTGTCATAAGACTTAACGTAGATGAAGTCCCAAACCGCCATACCCCCAGACGGGTTCATAACTTGTAATTGTGTCTTACCAACACGTCCGACTGGCGCTTTGAATTTTAGGTTAATCTTGTCACCCGAAGTATCCACTTCTCGTTCAACACCTGTAACTTCTTCACCATCAAGGTAAACCTTAACCCCGTTGGCAAAGTTAGTACCCCGTACGATAACGTCGACATTGCCGTCTACTGCAACGACATTTGGGATGACATTTTCAATAATTGGGTAATCGGTGGTTGTAATGATTTCAATAGAGTCGTATTTAACCACTGCGTTTCCGTAGGCGTCACTGCCTAAACGCGGGTTACTGACTTGAATATTCTTCTTAACGTTTGCAATCTTAATGGTAACTTCTGCCGGAATGCGCAACACGATTTTCGTACCGGTTTCATTACCGACCGTGCCGTCCACGACTTCGTTGTTGTTGTTAAGAACCGTCATATCGAGTGCAATGACGTTCCCATCTGCATCTGTTACGGTTGTTTCGACACCATCTGCATCGGCTACCTTTGTTTTGATGATACCCCCTGCAGTGTTAGGGAAGAAACCGACTTGATACTGATTCTCAGATATATTGCCGACCCCTTTAATGAGGACGGTTGGTTTCTTGAGTTCAACTGAACCGTCTGCATTTACTTTTTTATAAACATTGAACTTAGAACCCTTAATGACTAACATGGTTTCTTGCTTAAGTTTGTAAGTACTGCCGACAGTTGTTTCTACTTGAACTTTGTCTGGTGTCACCGTGTCAATAACCGGTGTCAATGTACTTGGAATAAAAGTAAAGGCATCTTTTTTCGTACTGCTTTGTTTGAAGACGTAGACCTTGCCACTACCATCGGTCGCGGTAAGCGTTGTCTCCGTTTCAATAAGGACGTCCTTGATTGGGTCTGATAAAACGTCATCTATACTGCCTGTACGAATGGATACTTTATCCGGTGAATCGTTTGTACCAATGTCTAGGTCAAAATTCGAGCCCGTTTTCTTAAACGTTGCCTTATTGCCGACAAAGATACTGATTTTACGTTTGACCGAAACTGGCTTGCTGTTAAACACACCATCATCGTAAGTAACGACTAATGTTTGGTCTGTATCTTCACCTGCAAACGTTTTGCTGTCACTGTTCAGGTTAAGCCCCGGAACGTTCATATTGATCATATTCTTAGCAACCACCGTTACATCTACACCTGTATCTGGTCCAGTAGTCGGTGAAATTTGTTCAATATTAAGTTTTTTGAGGGAGTCGACGACTGTATAAATGTCGGGACTTACGCCGTCTTTAACAATCTGTTCTGCTACAACCTCATTGTTTTCAACTCGGGTAAGTACGACGTTGTAATCACCCTCCGTGAGGCCTACTGGTACTTGAACGACCAGCTGCTTTTTAACGGCATCCAAATTAATGGTCGTTGCCTTATTGGTCGCACTGTATTCTTCCGTACCGTCAAGCTTCTTCATGAAGTAAACCTGATAGTTCGCTGGCGGGAAGCTGTCTGCAATTAAATAAAGGTAGTCTCCTGTTGCCCCTATGTTAGGGTACATTTCAAGTCCGGTAAGGCCTACGTCTTGCGTAAAGCGAAACGCCTTGCCGTAAGTGTATTTGACAGAAGCTGTTGCTGTGTTTGTCGCATCAAAGGCAATGGTAGAGCTTCTTGTAAATTCAATATCCTGATAACCATAAGAAGACTCTGGCGTGGGGTCCGTTATTGTAATTTTATTGGCGGTGTCGCCTGCTCCCGGAACAAAGTATTTTTTTAAGTCTCGGCCATAAGACGCCTTAACCGCACCCCCACTGACGATACTGTCTAAATTGTTACCTTCCATGATTAAATCATCTAGGTTGGTAACATTGACGTTTTTCAGATTTAATTTGTTGATGTTAGGAAAACTTGACAGGTTCAAGTCAAGCACTCTATTGCCAACGAGCACTTTCCCGGTAAGAGACCGTGCCTCTTTCTCGGTAAAGGTGTATTTCATAATCGTGTCATTGATACTTTGACTTCCAAAGTCAACCTTTGTACCAATGGCCTGAAAACCACCGTTGCCTAAGGGCAGTGGGTCATCGGTGACTGTTTTCTCAAAGAGCGCATTTTTACCTTCTAAGCCTGAACCAATAATTTGAACATATGCAGAGGACATTTCTAGTCCTGTATGTTCTTTGGTAAAGTCAACGCTGTTAATTTTTATGTCGTCGCCCGCGTCAATTTGTGCAAAGGCGGGGATCATTTCTGCCCATGGCGCTAAAGCTAACAGCAATACGCTGATAAGACCTAGCGCAATACCACGCTGCAGGAAATTATTAGTTTTAGTGTTTCCCATCGTCTGAGCCCTCCTTGACTTATTGGATGATTTCAATGTTAAGCGCATTGCCCGCTTTTACAAGCATGGCATTTGCGTCCGGTTTTGCCGTGCTAAGCTGCCCATTGTCTAAGCGAATGTATTGATCTTTCGAAAAGTTGTAGGTTTGTGTGGTTGCGTCCCACGATGATGCTATGGTGCTAATAAGCGCCGCTCGGGCAGTAAAGCTCACCTTTGGATTTGAGTCCAATACGTCAATGAGTTGCTGCTCTACGTTTTTATAGGTATAAACACTGCGATTTTTTATAGTGCCGCTGAAATACAATTTAACGTGTTTTTCAGGCGTTACTGAAATCTCTAGTGCTGTAGCTGTTGGTAGAGGCACTTTGAAACCCTCTACGTCAAAAGTCTTGCCGCTGTCCACCGCCAGACCTGCCGGATAAACACCAAAGCTTGCTAAGAGCTGGTCTGACAAAGCAATTGCTCTTCCTGTCGTAATTGCCTTTGTAGGCTCAAATTTTCCGTCCTTCACCCAGACATCCCATTTTTGCTGTGAAATATATTGAACCGACTCTTTTGCCCAAGTCGCTATGCTCTTTTGATCTTTGTAAGTCAGAGTAGCTGTTGGTTTTTGGTAAACGCCTAGCTTCATGGCAATCTTGGTCATCATGACGGCCATTTCCTGCTGGGTCACGTACTTAGTCCCATTAAATTTTAGACTCTGGTCAGCACTCATGAGCCCTAAGTCCACCGCGCGGCTGAGAATAGGGTCATTTGAATCAGTAAGATCCGTTTTATAGTCTATCCAGTCAGTAGCAGTCCCAGACGCTTTCGACAAGGTATACACCGCCAAATAGGCTGCGTCCTTTCGTGTCATGGATGCCTGTAGTTTTTCTGCCTTGTACCAGTCTTTTGGCAAATACCCTTCGTAGGCGGCTGAAAATAACATTGGCTTAAGGTTGTCTTCCACCTCTCCAGTACTAATTGCACCGCTTGCTGCATAAGCGCCAATTGCAGTCCCTGCAACCACTGTCGCTAGTGCTAAACTTATATAGGATTTAAATTTCATAGGCTATCTCCTCTTGAAATACACTTTATAAAAAATAGGGGTATAAAAAGTCTCTAACTTAATCTTTATCGGCATCTACCAAAGACTTCTTAAATCTATCCGTTTTGCACAACTGTTTATGATTCTATTATATGGGATTGGGTAGCAAAACCGTGTTAAAGTCTGATTACAAATGGTCTAACCTGTGTATGAATACATCAGGAGTGGTGCTTATGGATATACATCAACTGGAACTGGTCATTATGCCGCTGGTTGTCGGCGCATTGACACTGGTCTTTATCATCGATTTGAAGACACAAATTATTCCCGATACGCTCAATGCATTTATTGCTATTTGTGGTGTGGCAAGTTTAATGCTGTCACCTTCAACTTTGCACCTGTTTACAGCAATTCTCGGCGCGCTTCTTGGCAGTGGTTTTTTTCTGCTTATTGCCGTTATTACAAAAGGTGCTATTGGTGGTGGTGACATTAAGCTTATGTTTGGGCTTGGCCTCCTCTTTGGTCCCGCTGGTGTTTTAAACATTACCCTGCTCAGTTTTGCCCTAGCAGCACTCGCCTCTATTGGGCTTCTACTCACCAAAAGAAAAGGTATGAAAGATTTCATACCTTTAGGTCCTGCAATTGTCATAGCGGCGTTTATTCAAATTTTTGCCGGCAGTTTTCTGCTTCCTTTCCTAGGGATTTGAGTCCTATTTTACAAAATAGAAAGTCTGCCCAATTTCAACTAATTTTTCGTCTATCGCGCCACTCGGGGTTTCCAATACATGAGCGGCGTCTTTTACGTGTATGGTCTTATTTCTTTCAAACCCTCTCACACACTTAACAAGGCGCTTTCGGTCGTCTAAAAAGTATAAGTCGATGTCAAAGCCCATGAAAAAACTATGCAGCGAATTGCAGTGCTTAAACAAAATTCCCTTAGAACTTGGTTTTTTTTGAAACATATAGCCCTTAAGACGCGTAACAAAAGAATCTGCTTCTAAAATGTCATCCAAAACGCTTTTATTTTCCAGTTTTAATACCAGTCTCTGCTTCATTTGAAAATCTCCATAATTTTAATAAGGGAAGGCCCCAGAATGACTATAAAAATGGTTGGAAATACAAAGAGTATGAGCGGCAGTAGAATTTTAACCGGAGCCTTGAGGGCCTTTTCTCTGGCCTTTTGCTTACGCTCTTCTCTTAAAGTTGCCGCCTGAATTCTAATAATATTGCTCAGAGATACCCCAAGCTCGTCCGCTTGAATGATTGAGGTATTCAAAGACGAGAGTTCTTTGACGCCACAACGTGCAGACATGTTCTTCATGGCAGTCTTTCGGTTAATACCCATTCGTATTTCTTTTAGTGTCTTAGCAAATTCTTCGGAAATTGGCCCGGGAATGTTGGAGACGACCTTGGCAATTGCACCGTCGAAGGAAAGGCCTGCTTCCACTGATACCAGAATCAAGTCCAGTGTATAAGGCAAATCCCGAATCATTCGGTTCTTTCGCCATGTAATGCGCCTGAGCATCGTGAACCTCTGTAAGTACAGGTAAATTAGGAGCGCCAGCCCTGCGACCGCCAGTGCTTTGCCTGCACTGAAAGTCAGTAGATAGACCAGTGCCAAGCTGCTTATTAAAATAAGCACCGAACTTATGACCAGCCCTGACATGTATTTAAGGGGTGTTGTGGTTTTAGAAAGCCCTGCATTGTCTAACGTTTTCTGTAGCTTCTCTGTTCGGTAGTCCTTTGAGTTTCTGTAAAAACCCTTTTCTAGCACCTCACTGATGCTATTCGTCAATTTTTCCTTAAAACTTAGAACCTCTTCGTCCTTCATAAGTTTGTCGGCATTTTTAATGTTGGAGAGTCTCCGCTGAACTTCTGTTCTTTTAGAATTAATTTTTGAAAATAGCGCATTGCTTATTAGAAATATCAAGGTGAATGCGAGAAAGGTAATCATCGGCAACATAAGGCTCACCTACAATTCTATGTCCGTGATCTTGCGAATCACGAAGAAACCAATGGTTTGACTCACTAACCCATACGCCACCATGGCAAGCCCTAAATTGCTTTGAAAAAGCAGCATTAAGTAGTCACGGTTGACGAAATATAAAAATAACGCCATGGCAAAAGGCAGGAGGCTTATAATCAGCCCCGAAAGTCTGCCCTGAGCGGTTAAGGTTTTAACCTCCATTTTAATGCGCTGGCGCTCACGAATCGTCTCTATAATTTTGTCCAAAATCTCCGCCAAGTTGCCACCCACGTCTTTTTGAATCAAAATGGCGTTGACGACCAGCTTCAAGTCTTCTGACTCAACGCGCTGGGTGATGTTCGCAAAAGATTCTTCCATGGTAA
>JBGSUZ010000475.1:0-9377 GCA_041753235.1 Acidaminobacteraceae bacterium | reverse complement strand
AGTGGAATTTAAAAGATGAAGCGATTATGAAAAAGCAACTTTCCTATGAGTTTATGGATACGCTTTTCTCAATGCTTGTCGGCTGGGCTATCAACAGTGCCATGATTATACTTGCGGCAACGACCTTCTTTGCTAAGGGTATTAGCGTAGTAGAACTGGGTCAAGCGCAGGAAATGTTAGTACCACTAGTCGGCGGAGGTGCGGCGCTTATTTTTGCTGTTGCCCTTCTGTTCTCTGGCATTTCGTCCACCATTACAGCGGGCATGGCTGGGGGTTCGATTATTGCAGGAATGTTCCATGAACCCTACAATATACAAGATTTACACTCCAAGCTAGGCGTTTTTGGTATTCTTGGACTAGCGACGGCCATTATCTTTGTGATTGGTGACCCTTTCAAAGGACTTATTTACAGCCAAATGATTTTGAGCATACAGCTTCCAATCACTGTGTTCCTACAAATTTATTTAACTTCATCCAAGCGCGTTATGGGTAAGTATAAAAATGGTCTGTTCACAAAGATTGTGTTGTTAGCGATAGGCGGTATTCTAACCATATTGAATATTATGCTATTTGCGAGTTTCTTATAAAAAAAGCAAAAAAGGTGATATCAGCTATAATGGCTGGTATCACCTTTTTTTATGTTTATGCGAGAAGGGATAAATAACTGTTGATTAAGTTGTTTCCTACTATATAGCTTACAAGTATACCGGTTATAAGGGCTGGGCCAAATGCCATACGCTCTTTTGAGGATTTTCTTTTACTCAGCACTAAAAAGAGTCCGTAAGCGCCGCCAAAGACTATGCCTAGCCACATGGCGAGCAGTATGAGCTTAACACCTAAAATGAGGCCGACCGAAGCCATGAGCTTCAAGTCGCCAGCCCCCCAAACATTGATAAGGACAAAGACGAGCATTATGAGAAATGCGGCGAGGCACCCTAGGATCCCGTCTATAAAGAGTCCATAATCACCAGCGTAACACCGAAGGGCGGATAATATAACGCCTAGTGCAAAATAGAATAGATTATTCCAATCCGGAATAATGTGGTGATTCCAGTCGATTGCTGAAATAACTAGTCCGTTGTATAAAAGGAGCAGTGCAACGCTATATTGTATAGGATCAGAAATCCAAACAAATAGTGCTGCGGTCAAGAGACCTGTTACCAGTTCAAACAATGGATACTGGAAGCTTATGCTGTCTTTGCAATACCGGCATTTGCCTCTCATGGCAAGCCAACTGAGTAGGGGGATCAAATCCATCGGTTTGAGGGGGGTATTGCATTTGGGACAGTGGCTCGCAGGCCACGCAATGGATAAGTGGTTGGGAATGCGGTATATACAAACGTTCAAAAAGCTGCCAATCAAAGTGCCTAGCAGAAACATGAGGGGAATCATCCACGACATTTTTAAAATCCTCTTCGTTGAATACTATGGTTGTTGTAAGTGTTTAGTTAATTTTTTTGTAGAATTTCTTTTTGTCCAATCGGTCGCCAATAGGGTCTATTTTAACCGTAAAGGATGTTTTAGAAATAGATTTTTGGATTTGTTCTGGTGTCTCAGCCTGCGATTTGTCAAGCCAGTAGATTTCAACATCGTAGGTACCAGGTTCCATGTAATAGAGGTCATTCATGCCATTGACTAAATTTTTGCCATCGCCATAGAATGAAAAACTATTGCCAGTATCGGAGCTTTTTTTGGTGATTTTGTAATTGAATTTAGGGTTTGTTACGTCAACGCCTAAGAGATTGAGGGTGACTTCTGAATCCTGTTTAACTGTAAATGTAATTTGCTTAAGGCTAGTTGGCACGCCAGGGAAAAACTTCTCTAATTTACGAGGGTAGCCCAACAGGACGCCTTTTTCATTTAATAATTCGACAAAGCGTGTGTCTTCATCTACTGTAATTGATTTTTGAGATTCATTTTTACCAAAACTGATTTTCTGTGTAGATTCGATGCCTTTATTATTGGTGATTTTCATATCCAAAGTGGCATTGTATTCGACACTGCCAGTTCTTGTAACCTCAATTTTGTCTGAGGTGCTTGGAGATTCATTTATCCAATTGCCAAATTGGGCAGTTGGTCGGACTGTAGATTTTTCAATTTCTACTTTTGTGCCTAATTTAGCCCCATTTTGAGGGTTTGAGATGTTTATAAGGACTGGTAAGGTACCGTTAATGAGTGCATCATCATTTACTGGTGGAAGAACAACGGTTTTCGTTGTTTCGCCATTTTCGAAGACAACTGTAAAGAAGTCATTTGGAATGCCTTTTTCGTCTTTTAACTTAATGATGTTGCCGTTGATGTCTTTAGCGCGAAGATCAACAGAAACCGAGTTGTCTGAACCATCGGTACGAACAACTGTAATTTTGTTGTCAGAATTCCAATCTTCTAAATCGATTGTGCCGTATTGAGGTGATCTGAATTGAAGCGTGCCCGCTTTTAAAAATAAGCCGGAGTCTAATTTTTGGTCATTGTTATCTGCAATAGCAATTTTAATATGGTTATAGTTTTCTGACTTGAGTTCGCCAGAAGCAGTGAAGGTACATGTAAAACCGTCAAATTCACTTGGAAGGTCTAAGTACTTATCATCTGTTCCATAGTTATCGCCGCGAGTTTTAGAATCCTGTTTATTATTTCTAAAAAACTGCTTGTTGTTCTTGAAGTTGATATTTGAAATAGAAATAGCTTCACTGGTGTTAGGAATGGTTGAAATATTTTTTCCGTTAACGAAAATACCGAAAACGTCATTATAAGTTAAATATTCGTTGTATTCCTCAGAGGCAAGCGCGTATTCAAACATGAGATTATCTGAATTTTTAGGACAGTAAATGTCGAATTCAATATAAGTGGTGTCAAACATTTTGTTAGCGGGTTTTCCAATGAGTGCACCAAGATCGGCGTCGTTTCTGGATTGACCATTTACTTGAGAGTAAGAAGTGTTGTTTTGGTAATTATGCGCAGATTTTGCAACGTCGGTAGTACCTGTAGACATGATAATACCGTCGTTAAAGCTGAGAATACTCTCATCCGTGGTTGCGCTCTTGGATAGACCATTTGTGAATTTACCAAAGGAATATTTTCCAGGAGCTGGTTCGGCGGACATTTTTACATTTTTAATAAAGGGCATATTTGCATGGGTACTGTCATGCTGTGCTCTCATTGTTTTAGCACTTTGTGACAAAAGTGCTTCAATAACTTGGTTAGCACCTGTAGGGGTATTGCGAATGTCGACGACGCTCATACCCACTGGCGTGGTAGCGGCATAATCTGGTGATGGTAATCCTAATAGTGATGTTGCAAACATTGCACAAATCAAAGCAAATGAAGTGTGTTTTTTTAACATTTTGTTTAAC
Source organism: Acidaminobacteraceae bacterium (assembly GCA_041753235.1). GTDB lineage: Bacteria > Bacillota > Clostridia > Peptostreptococcales > Acidaminobacteraceae > JBGSUZ01. Next base: position 6,027 of record JBGSUZ010000475.1, on the reverse strand, counting down.
ATAGTGACCTCCTAATTTGATATGACAAGCATGTTTAGGCTAATTAGTAGTGGTTGCGCTATTATGAGCTAAAAAAAAAGACCGGCACAAAAAATCCACGTAACGTAGAGGTTTTGTAGCCGGTCTATTAACAGCGCTAAAAATTAGTCTGTTGAATCTGACCTATCTATTCAATTGCTTGTCAGGCTAGATTATATAACGAAAACTAAATATAATGCAAACTTTTTTTTGTAATACGATTAAAATAAATCAGATTTTTAATTAATTGAATAAATGAGAGAGCATTTTTTATATTTATTTTTCACAAAATTGAGTAATTTGCTTGGAAAGCATGATAACATACTATAAAATAAGTTGTTGTCTTTAGAACTTATAACCTCTAGATGGGTTGGTGACTGTATGAATTTAGATCAAGCATTACAAAAAATGAAAATATTGTATGTTGAAGATGAAGAAATCACTCAGAAATTAATCAAAAAGCTTCTCAGTAAATATGTAGGGAGAGTTATCACGGCTTCTAACGGCGAAGAGGGCTTAGCACTGTTTGCGCAGGAGAAACCAGATCTGATTATCACCGATTTAAAAATGCCGCATATGGACGGCATGGCAATGATAAAAATTTTAAGACAAATGGATTTGGACTGTTTTATCATAGTATATTCTGAACTTGAGGACCTTGAAATCGTTTTAAAAAGTGTCGACTTGGGTATTGAAAAATATTGGGTGAAGCCACTGACAGAAGAAGAAATTGTGAGTTCACTTCAGAGTCTGGCACTTAAATTTATAAAAAAGCACTCTGAAAAGTTAGGTTATGACAATATCTTAATGTTGGAGCGTCCAGAAAAGTTAGAAATTGAAGACAAAATAAAAAAAGTCATTACTGGCATCCTTAAGAAAAGAACCGGTAAAGGGCCAATGGTGGTTCAAGTATTTGTACTCGGCAAAACCATAGACGTTGTTATAAAGGGTACGTTGACCCAAATGGAAAAAAGTCTATCTGAAGATGAGAATAATCTTACCTTCATCAATTTTAACCGACAATTATTCTACAACCAATTCAAAGAAGAAATATGTGATGAAATTAAACAGCTTACAGATATCGTTGTAACACTTGATTCCATAGCTTTAGATGCAAAGCGTGATGAAGAAAACTTAAAGTTTTTCATGACAATATAAAGAAGGTATACAATGGATATGATAGTACTAGCGTTAGTTTTAGTCCTTGTTATAATGGGTATATACGTCATCAAACTTAATTCCGAAATCAAAATGATGAAGATAAGAAATAGGCGTAATTCACCACCAGAACAAGCTACGCCAACCATCGAAGAAAATGTAAATGAGCGGTTGGCACCACTAAGTTTAGAGGATGTGGAACTCGATGGGGAGGAACTTTACTACAATAAAATCACGGCGAGTGAAATAGAAACTATTTTCAGGAGTATGCTGGCAAATTCAAAGACAATTAGTTTTTGTGCAATAGATAATTCTCTCAAGTATCTTGTGTTTAATCACAGCTATAAAACTATTTTGAAAAAATACAACGTTGATGTTAATGCTGGGGATTATTTGAATCAGACGTTAGACAGCTTTGAAAATACAATCATTAACCCGTCAATAGTTGAAAATTTTTTAATAAATGTGAAGCGGGCACTTACCGGTGAACGCGTTATTTATGACGACAAGATTATCATAAGCGGTGAAGAAACGGTCTACCAATGTGTTGAAATGATTCCGCTAATAAAAAGGGACAATACAATTATTGGCGCTGCCATTACCATTCGAGACACGACAAGGGAACAAATGCGTCAAAGAATGTTAGAACAGACTACTTTGGAAGAAAAGAATGCCAATCAGGCAAAAACAAATTTCCTTGCCAATATGAGTCATGAGATTAGAACGCCTATGAATGGTATTTTAGGGTTGACCGATTTGCTGCTAGAGTCGGAATTGAACGAAGAACAATACTATTTCTTAACGATGATTAGAAAGTCAGGTTTAAGTTTGCTTAATATAATTAATGATATTTTAGATTTCTCAAAAATTGAATCCGGAAATTTTTCGATTGTTGAAAACGATGTCAATTTTTATCATCTAATTGACGAAGTGAAAGAGTTTTTCCACTTCAAAAGCAATGTGTCCAACATTGAGTTCAAGTGCGTCATAGACCCCAACGTACCTATGTGGCTGGTGCTTGACTCACTCAGAATTAGACAAATCCTCATCAATTTGATTGGTAATGCGTTCAAATATACGACTGAGGGATATGTTAAAGTAATTGTCAGAATGATAAAAAAAGAGGCAGAGACAGAATACTTGAAAATTTCTGTTGAGGACTCAGGTACAGGGATTTCGTATAGTCGCTTGGCTTCTATTTTTGATCGCTTCCAACAAGCTGAAAATAACTATAATCGGAGTTATGACGGGACTGGTTTGGGACTGGCTATTTGTAAACAGCTCATTACAGCGATGAACGGCACCATAGATGTTATTAGCAAAAAAGATGTAGGTAGTATTTTTTATTTTGAAGTGCCACTGATAAAGGGCAGAAAAACACAAACCTACGATTTTGAAAAACGCCTGAAAGTTAATTTTTCAAAAGACATTCATATTTTGATTGTAGAAGACAATCAAGTGAATGGGTTGTTGGCAACTTCGTTAATGAATAAAATTGGCGTATCGTCATCCCTTGCACGCAATGGGCTTGAGGCAGTCAAAGTTGTTGGTGAACAAGATTTTGATTTAATCTTTATGGACATTTCTATGCCCGTCATGGATGGTCTTGAAGCCTTTAAAATCATTAGAGAAGAGCTTAGAAAAACGATGCCAATTGTTGCACTGACAGCGCACTCAATGGTTGAGGACAGACAGCGAATTTTAGCGGCTGGTATGACGGACTACCTCTCTAAACCGTTTAGTGAAGCCGATGTAAGCACCATGATTGAACGCTACGTCATCAATCCTGCAAAGATTGTACATCGGGTAAGTCAGCTTAACGACGTGCCGAAAGAAAAAAATAAAAGATTAAGTATCTATGGCGAGCCTATTTCAGGCGAGGTACTCAATACGCCACTCGGTAAAATGAACAGCGATGAAAAAAATATGATTGCAGATCAAACGGATAGCGGTTATAATGAGCATGATTTGGCTGATAAATTATCTCGTGAATTGAGAGAAGAATTACTGAGTGAGTCCTTAGAAGGCATTCGACATGTTGATTACATGCTTGAAGGGGATCATGATACGACATTTGAACTTGTCCAAAAGTTAATTGAACTATTGAGCAATGACGTTTTAGAACAGCTCCGCATGGAAATGGTTACAGGCAATACGAAAGAAGTTAGTGAAGGTGTTCATTATATAAAAGGTGCTGTTTCAAACTTTAGATTTAAACATTTACTAGATGAACTTAGTAAAATTAAGTTCTTAGATTGGACAGACTATAAGCAAATAGATGGCAGCATAGAAGCGATTAAAGCGCTGAGGGTTGTTCTTGTTGTGGCCTTTGAACAGTTTAAAAGTCAATGTCAAGTGAATAAGAGGTTAGATTAAAAGAACACTTAAGTGAGCTTATTAATAAACCAACATATACAGGTGTTTAGGCACTGTTTATGTTGGTTTTTATTTTTTGGAGGTAGTGATGAACCGAAAATGTATTATGGGCGTGTTTCTTATATTTTTTTGCTTAACAGCAGTGGCAATAGAGCACACCTTTGCAGAAAAAAAAACCAAAACACAGCCATACGAAAGACTTCAAGACCAACTGGGGATGGTAAAGTCCAATTTAATCAGTATCCAAAAAACTAAAAACACTAACAATAAAAGAATTATAACACTGCAACAGGACATCTCTGTTTTGGATGACAGCACCAATCAACTGGTAAGCCAAATAAGAACTTTAGAACAAAGCAGTATAGGAACTGCCCAGAAAATTGCAGCCATGAATGAAGAAATTGATGGTAAGGAATATGTTATGAACCGCCGAATCCGTGCTATGCAGCGCATGAACCCGGTGAGTGCATTCGACTTTTTAGTAGGGGCTGGGGACATAATGGAAGCGTACAAACGCATCGATATGCTGACCTATATTTGTAAATCTGATCAAGCACTTCTGAAAGAAATGAAACAGAAGAGAGCGCTTGTAGAGACGGAAAAAGATAGTTTTGATCAAAAAAAATATGAACTGCTTCAACTGACTAAAAAGCTGCAAGTATTTGACCAATCGGCTACAGAAAAACTGCTGACACTTTATATTGAGCAAAAAAACCTTGGCGAAGATTTAGAGGCACTAGAAGAACAGGAGAACATGCTCTTAGAAGCGTCTCAACAAATTGAATTGACTTTAAAGGGTTATAAAGGGGATCAAAAGTTTAGTGGCAATAAATTGGCATGGCCTGTGCCGCAGTATTATAACGTTTTATCTCACTTTGGCATGCGAATACACCCTATCCTTAATCGGGCTAAAATGCACACGGGTATTGATGTTCAATCCCCTTTTGGCACACCGGTTGTAGCCGCAGAAGATGGACGTGTCATTATTGCTGAGTGGTATGGCAGCTACGGGCGAACCGTTATCATTGAGCATGGAGATGGTATCGTAACGCTATATGCCCATAATGATTATCTACTGGTATCAAAGGGTGACTTGGTTAAGCGGGGCGAAGTAATTTCAGAATCTGGGTCAACAGGTATGTCCACTGGTCCACATGTGCATTTTGAGGTGCGCAAGTACGGAAAACCGGTAGATCCGGAACAGTGGTTTTAAAAATAAAAAATTTTTCTTATAAAAAGTTATTGCAATTTTGTCATTTCTGATTTATGCTAAGGTTATTGATACGGTGCATGGAAAACTTAAAGTTGTCTAACACATATTAATACTAAAAGTTAGTAACAAACGGAACAAACTCAGTTATAAACTTACTGAAAACATCATATTGAGTCTGGTTAGATTTACTGAACGCATAGCGAGCAGAGAGATAAACCGGCATAAACGAATTCTATGTTTAATAAACATAAATTCGTTTGTGTCGGTTTTTTTTTTACAAAATGTTTAAGGAGGAAACCGCGTATGAAGAACGGAGATGTGGGCTTGAATTTTAAGACAACGTTAAATGGCTACAAAAAGGAAGATGTTAACGATTACATCGTTAATATGAAGTGTGACTTTCAAAGAATTGTAGATGAGAAAGAAGATGAACTACTCATTTTCAAAAACTTGAACGCTAAGCTAACACAAGCCAACGAAACGGCTTTAGAAGAGAAAGAGAATCAAATCAAGTTTATGAATGTCAAAATGTCAGGTTTATCTACTCAGCTTGAAAATCTTGAAAGAGAATACAAAAGTGATCTTGAGAAATTTGAAATCATCAAAATGAACTTGGAAAAAGAGCTCAATGAAAAGAGTGGTCTTAATCGCTTTGAAATTGATCAGCTAAAAAATGAGATGGTGACAGAAATTGAACAGCTTCAGAAAGAAATCACTCAGAATCGTATGGAGCTTAACAATATGGACGAAGTGTACCGCGTTCTTCAACAAGAGAAGTCAATGATTGAAGATGAAAAGTTTAGACTAGAGTCTGAACTCAAGGAGGTATTGTTTCAGCTCGATTCCCAAAAGGTGCAGACAGAAATGTCCGGATCCGGCATGCAAGAGATCGTTACTGTTGTGGATCACGAAGCCGTAGAACAACTTCAAATGGAAGTCAACACCGCTCGCTATGAAATGGAAACAGCCTTAGAGGCAGCCGCGATAGCAAAAAAAGAGCTTGAAGCAGAAAAGCTTAGAAATGAAGCCCTCTTAGAGAGTAATTCAAAATTAAAGGGTGAATTTGGAGACATAGATTCTCAGAAGGAAGCACTTGTCAATGTACTTGTTATTGCACAGCGTCAGGCTGAAGCTTTGTTAGCAGAAGCCAATAAAAATGTTGAGACCATGGTTTCAGAAGCTAAAGAAAATGCAGCAGTTCTTATTAAAGAAGCGAGAAAAGAACAGATTGTCATTGAAGAAAAGGCGAAGACAATGCTTGA
>JBGSUZ010000474.1:0-1831 GCA_041753235.1 Acidaminobacteraceae bacterium | reverse complement strand
GAAAGGCATCGTATACGCTGGCACGACTAGAGTTCTTTAATATAGAGTGGATTTAGGCTTACCCGAGCCTTTCCAATATAGAAAAACCCCTAAATGTATGTGATTAACCCCAAAAACACAAAGACCGCGTAAGCGGTTTTTGTGTTTTTTGTCGCAATTTTGCTAAAGCATTTATTATTAAAGTAAAATAGTGTAACATAGTTAAAGAGGTGAGGCATGTGAAGGAAACAACTTTAAGACCGCGGTACGCAGAAACCGATCAAATGGGCGTTGTCTATCACGGCAATTATTTTACATATTTTGAAGTGGCCCGCTCAGATTATTTCAGACAGGTTGGCTTTACGTATAGAGCCCTTGAAAAACTAGGTGTTATTATGCCCGTGCTGGAATGTGGCTGCAAATTTATGAAACCAGTGTTATACGATGAAACCATCGCCATAAGGACTAAGTGTCTTTGGAATGGCAAAATTAAAGTAAAATTTGAGTATGAAATATATGAAGAAGCCAGTGGGCAACTGCTTGCAAAAGGCTTCACCAAGCATACCTTTGTCGACAAGGCTTTAAAGCCAATGCGGGTAAAGGACTTGGATGCAGAGTTTTTAAAGGTGTTGGAAGAAGCGGCGGAGGTGTCTACATGCGATTAAGAAGACTTGGTAAAACGGAATTAATGGTATCGGAAATAGGATTTGGTGGTATACCGATTCAACGCGTAACACAAGAGGAAACCAATGCAATTATTGCAGCTTGTCACAAAGCCGGTGTACGTTTCATAGACACAGCGAGAGGCTACAACAATTCTGAGGAGCTTTTAGGCAATGCGCTAAAAGGCTTGCGACAAGACTTTATTTTAGCGACTAAGACCATGTCCAGAGACTACGAAGGCATGAAAAAAGATATTGAGACTAGTTTACGATTGCTACAAACTGATTATATAGACCTTTATCAGTGTCATAACATACGTACTCAGGAGCAGTACGACCTACTCATGAGCACCGGTGGGTACCGAGCGATGCTTGAGGCTAAGGCAGAAGGTAAGATTCGTCACATAGGCGTGACGAGCCACAGCGCGGACTTCCTCATGACCATTGTAGACAAAGGTGAATTTGATACGGTACAGTTCCCTTATAATTTAGTAGAAACTCAGGCGACAGCCCTATTTGACCGCTGTAAAGAACTAGATATGGGCGTAATTGCCATGAAACCTGCAGCGGGCGGCGCACTGCCTAATGTTGCATTAAGTCTTAAATTTATACTGAACCACCCAGCTATGACTTTAGCAATTCCGGGCATGGACAGCGTAGAACAAGTTGGACTTAACGCGGCAGTGGGCTGTGACGAACTTACTATAACTGAAGTGGAACAAGCGGAAATAGATGAACTTAGAGCAACCATGGGCAATAAATTCTGTAGACGTTGCGGCTATTGCCTGCCTTGTCCAGAAGGGATTGACATACCAAGTCAATTCCTATTTGAGGGCTATTTAAGCCGATACAACCTGCCTGAATGGTCATATGGTCGTTATGAGGCACAGGCTAAGAACGCCTCTAATTGTGTTCAGTGCGGCATTTGTGAAACGAAATGCCCTTATGACTTACCAATTAGAGACATGCTTAAAAATGTTGTTGAGAAGATGAAGCGATAACGTAATAGTAATGATATTTTAAAAATATGAAAGACCCTTTAGGGGTCTTTTTTTTTGCGACATATTGGTAAAAAATATAAAAATAAAATAAATATGGTACTTGATAGAAATATATGGTATCATTAAAATACAATTTATAGGAGGTTTTATTTATGACAGAACAACAGAAAACAGCAGAGCGCGCTATAC
>JBGSUZ010000473.1:0-4485 GCA_041753235.1 Acidaminobacteraceae bacterium | reverse complement strand
ACAATTTTAATATTTTTCAACTGAAGTTCCTCCAATATGATATTTTTTATACTGAGTATAAATATCCCCATACATTATACCATACTCCTCAAGCAATTGGCTATTTCTCTGGAAAACATTCCAATTTTCCATGTTAGATATTGGATTTGTTTTACCTGCCCCTATCCCTATAGAAATTGTTTTGCTATAATAAAAAGGATGCAAATTCACATTTAGGAGGTTCACATGCAAAAAAGAAACAATGCTTCTTCAACTCTTAACGCAAGTCAATGGTTATTACTTATACCAGCTATATTATTACTAGGCATTGCACCGATATTCATTAGATATTTCCCTGTTTCTTACCCAATAATGCCAGTCAATTGGAGACTTACAGCCAATACAACTGCAGACTTATTCACCTATGGGAAAAGTAGCTTGCTTTTAGTTTCCGGTATTTTGTCTGTTATTTTCCTGTATTTCCGAATAGAGAAAAACCCACTTAAAGATAAAGCGCTAAGCAAAAAAGCGATTTTCATTCTTGCAACTGCTGTTTGGATGATTTTAACTACAGTAACTGCTAAATTTCCTCACATGGCTTTATGGGGTGGCCTCGAGAAATTCGAAGGCCTTTTCGTATGGCTCACCTATATTGCATTTGCTTGCTACATAGGTTCTTTAGTCAAAAATGAGAATTACCGATTATGGATATTACGGTTTATTTTATTTAGCGGCTTATTAGTAACAGGTATAGGTCTCACACAGTTCTTTAGTCACGATTTAATAAAAATGGATTGGTTTAAAAATTTAATAATGCCCAAGGAAATTGCTGAATCTGCGCATTTTGTATTTGAAGCCAACCGCGTATATACCACACTCTATAACCCAAACTTTGTTGCTATGTATGTCGCTACTTTATTCCCACTTTCTGTCTTTATGGTTTATAGAGATAAATCAGTGGTTTTTAAAATATTATGGTCACTTTTTAGTGTTATGCTCATCGTCAATTTAGTTGGTTCTATGAGTAGTGGCGGGTTTGCTGGAATTGCAATATCTATTGCACTCCTCGTCTTTATATTAATCATCCAGCGCGTTAGTTCAAAATTACGCAAGATTTTAGTGCTCGGCAGTATTACACTTTCCGTTTTAGTTTTTTCACTATTTACCATAGGTGCATTCAATAACTTACTAAAAGTTGATTCATTTACAACACATCACGATCTAACTAATGTTAGTGTTAAGGGTTTCGAAGCTACGTTTGACTATAAAGGAAAACAACTGATAGCTCAGGCAGACTCTAATACATTAAATGCAGTTAGACTATTCGATGAAAATAAAACTCAATTAAATGTCAATCGAAATGAAGATGGTACTTATAGCATTGTAAGTCCTAACTTTAATAACATTAAGTTTTCAACTGGCGTTACTGCAGATGGCATTGCAGCTGTGAATTTCATGATAGATAACTACAATTGGATGTTCTTGCTTCACCCGAATGGCATGATCTATGTGAATCAATATTCAGCTTCCGTTCCATTAGAAACCAGTAAGGGTTTGGGTGGGTTTGTAGGTCACGAGCAATTTGGTTCTGCACGCGGTTATATTTGGTCAAGAACACTCCCGCTAATACTTGAATCACCATTGGTGGGTTACGGCGCAGACAACTTCATAGTTGCATTTCCTCAAAATGATTACAATCTAAAATATCAATTATACGATACCCCTGCTATCATCATTGACAAAGCACACAGTTTTCCATTGCAACTACTCATGAACTTTGGCGTGATTGGCACGATTTTAATCTTTATTGTCATTGGTTACGCCGTTAAAACCTTATATAGTTCGAAAAATGATCCTGACTATAAGTTAAATATTGTTTTGATTCTCTGTATATTTGGTTACCTCGGTTCTAGTCTATTCTACGACAGTAACCTGCATGTGTCCCCGTTCTTCTGGACTTTCATCGGCTTTGGCTTCAAAGATCTATTTAATGCATAGTAGGCTATAAATAAAAAAAGTTCCTTGAAGAAACTTCTTCAAGGAACTTTTTTATTATTTCTCTTACTTCACAAAATGCGTCATCATAAACTTTTCTACTGCAATTTGATAGGTACTTACTGCACTGCTATAGCTACTTTCCGCTTTATCCAACGCCTCTTGCTTTGCCAAGTAGTCAATCAAACTAATATTGCCAACATTGTACTTGATTTTCGCAACATCAAGTTCTTGCTGAGCTAAAGCTAATGTTGATTTGCTAACCAATATGGTGCTGTAACTCGACTGAAGCTTGTAATAATCTACTTTCAAGTTAAGCTCAAGGTTTGCATCAAGATTAACTAAGTCTTGCTGAGCAGCCTTTAAATCCTCTTGAAGCACATTCGTCGCACTATCCGTATTGCCTATTTCATATTGACTATCCAAGTTAATTTGAATTTCAATTTCCATTTCATTAATAGATGCCTGCTTTTTAAGTATGTCGTCATTCTTTGCACGTTCATTTGCGAGTACCGTCATTAAATCCTTATTTTCAAAAGGCTTAACATTGGTATTAAATGCAACAGGCGTAAATTTATAAGTCAGTGGCTGATTTGAAGCATTTGCAAACTTGATATAACTCGTGTCCAAATCAATCTCTGCTTTTTTAACCGTGCTTTCCATTTCGAGTTTCTTAATTTCATATGAGTTATAATCCAGCTGTGTGATTTTCCCCAGACTTAGTTCCTTACTTTTTGCTTGAAGTTCCTTTTCTAAAGTCGCAAGGCTTCTCTTTGAATCGTCAAGCTGATCTATTTTGCTCTGTACATCGTAGTATTGAGCCATTAAGTCTAACTTGATACTGTCAATATTAGAAACTTTTTGACGTTTAATGCTCGCTACTGAATTTTCTTTTTTAACCGGTGTCAGTAAATATGACTTTCTATAGCTCACATACTCTGCTTTATCAAACCCCATTGCCGATTCCATGCGCAAGGATGCCGCATTAGCATTTACTTGTACTAATTCTTTTTCAGCCAATGCAATTTTCTCATCCATCAGTTTTAATTCTGGGTCGTTGGTGGTTGCCATGTCCAAAGCTTGCTCCAATGTAATTGTAGGTATAGTTGCCGCAAATGTTTGACCCGAAAGCACAGCCACCCCTACTAAAGTACTGATCATTATTCTTTTAATCTTCATAGACTGCCTCCTAGTTTAATGCGTGATCCGTGATTCGGTTAATCGCATCTGCTTGCTTGTTATAGTTATATACTGCACTTTCATAGCTCAATTTACTGCTTTGAAGCTGTAATTCAACACTATAAACATCTAGATTTTTTACATAACCGGTTTTTAAAAGTTGTTTCATTCGCGTAAGCTGTTTTTCTGAGAGTTCTACTTTCTTTTTAGAAATCTCTAGTTGTGCCTCTGTCTGCTTAAAACTATTATACGCGTCTAATATTTCCGCTCTTATTTCATTTTCTAGATTAGCTTTTGCCAATTTTGCATCGAGCAGTCTCTGATCTGCATCTACGCGTCTATCCGACTGAGGATCTTTAAGATATTGAGACATAATTTTGACTTCATGTACTATATTATCAATTGCAAACTGGCTCTTCTTTAAATCGCCTCTATCTTTAATTGCCTTATCGACTAGGGATTCATAGCTTACAGGTTCCTTCACCAGTAATAATCCTGGATCTACAAGTTTCAAGGGCGTATTTTCTGACAAACCCAGTAAACCTTTGAATTGTGCTTCTAATACTTTTAAGTCCTGCTTTTGTTTTTCTAATTCTAGAAGTGACTTTGTATAATTGAGTCGCTCTGCCTCAAGCGCTACTCTTGATACTTGACCAACGCTATACTTTAATTCCATTTCTTTAATTTTCTTTGTTGTAATGCAATTAGAATCTTGCATTAATAGCAAGCTATGCTGATAGGACAAAATCCCATAGTACATCTGCTTCGTTTGATATTCAACTGCAGATATGGCATTGGGCTCATCAATTTTCAATCCTTGAAACTGTACATATACTTGATACGGGGCTACTTCTGATGGTATGACAAAGTTATCATACATCTGTTCAAAGTTTAATATTGGCTGAGGTCCAAACATCGCTTTAAAGACTTCAAGAGCCATTACTTCTACAGGATCATCAGCACCTGCATAATAGAGATTCTGATACGCTAAGTAATCGTCTAATTGCGCACCTGCCTTGGCACCACCGTTTTCAGCCTGAGAGTAACCCTTCATAGCTTTTTCCTTGGCATTTTTAATTTGACGAATCATCATACTATAATCCGTCGCTTTTTGAATAGCTGCATCCATACTTAATGTTTGTACAGCCTCTGTTGTCACACTTGGTGTTTCAGTCGCATAAGATGAAAGTGGCATCCCACCAATCATCAAGCTAATAGCCAGTAAACCTATCGTTACATAGCGAGTTTTCAATATTAGCACCTCTCTTTATTAACAAACATATCCTAAGGTCATTATACCTAAAGTACATACTTAATGTATTAAAAAAGAAT
>JBGSUZ010000472.1:0-5213 GCA_041753235.1 Acidaminobacteraceae bacterium | reverse complement strand
TTGGATATTGGACCGACTACGTTAATGCCTTCTGAAGTTGCTAAATTTGCAGTTATTGTCTTTGTTTCTGATTTATTAGTGAAAAGAAGACGTTATATGCATTTATTTAAAGAAGGACTATTGCCGTTTCTGGGGTTGATTGCACTGTTTGCAGGGCTGATTATTCTTCAACCCAACTTAAGTACAGCCATTACAATATCCTTATTGATTGTTATTATGATTTTTGTCGGTGGCGTTCGAATTGGCCATTTACTTAGCTTAGGAGCACTTGGGGTATCTGCTATTGGTTTGGCTATTTTAACCAGCCCGTACAGGATGCGACGGTTTACAACGTTCCTTGACCCATTTAAAGATACTAAGGGCGATGGATACCAAGTGGTTCAGTCGCTTTATGCCTTAGGTACCGGCGGTATGTTTGGTGTTGGACTTGGTCAGAGCACGTTAAATAAACTATACATCCCAGAGCCGCAAAATGACTTCATTTTTGCGACCATTGGAGAAGAACTAGGGTGGATCGGTGGTGTTGTCATCATAATGATCTTCCTGACGCTCATTTATAGAGGTATAAAAATCGCAATCAATGCACCAGATTTATTTGGAACTTTAATGGCTACTGGCATTACAGGACTTGTAAGCATACAGGTAATGATTAACCTAGCTGTAGCAACATCCTCAATGCCAGTTACTGGCTTACCACTGCCATTTATCAGTTATGGCGGTAACTTTTTGTTTCTTTTGTTGACGTTAATGGGTATATTACTCAACATTTCGAAACAGAGTATTAATAGAAATGAAGACAGCCAAGCGGCTGATGAATAGGAGAATATAAAATGAAGGTTTTGGTTACGGGCGGTGGTACGGGCGGACATATTTACCCTGCTCTGGCAATTATTGAAGCGTTTCGAAAAGAGAATAAGTCCATTGAATTTTTATATGTAGGCACGAGATCTGGACTTGAACATGAAGTCGTCGTGAAGGCGGGTATTCCTTTTGAAACTGTTGATGTTAAGGGTTTTAATTCTAAAAGCCCCATTAATAAATTGAAAACAGTTAAGAAAGCAACTTTTGCTCTTGGAGATTCAATGAGAATTGTGAAGCAATATAAACCAGACCTTGTAGTGGGCACGGGTGGTTATGTAGCTGGGCCAGTCGTTTTAGCGGCTGCCCTTTCAGGATTCAAAACAGCGATACATGAACAAAACGTTTTTCCTGGAAAGACAAATAAACTGCTTTCAAAATTTGTGAATCGTATTTACCTAAGTTATGAAGAAAGTGGACAATACTTTACAAATAAAAGTAAGTTAAAGCTCTCAGGCAATCCAGTGCGCAATGAATTTGAGTCGTTGAATAAACAAGCTTGTCGAGAAGCCTTAGGCATTCCGGCAGACAAGTTTTTTGTAGTGTCATTTGGCGGCAGTGGCGGTGCTAAGAAAATAAACGACACCATGCTACTCGTGCTAAACTATTTTAGAAATGACAGTCGTGTGGAGATGATTCACGTAACCGGAAAGAGCTATTATGAGAAATTTATGAAATGTATTGACCAAGCAGGTCTGCAAATGGGTAATAATACTCAGGTTAAGGACTATCTTTTTGATATTCCCAAGTATCTTTGTGCAGCAGATTTAGTTATTGGTCGAGCAGGCGCAACCACTTTAGCTGAGTTACTGGCGGTTAAAACACCATCGATTTTGATTCCCTCACCAAATGTTGCAGATGACCACCAAACCTATAATGCGTTGGAAATGCAACGTCTTGGAGTTAGTGCTATGCTTAAGGAGTCAGAATTAACAGATAGAAAGCTTTCACAGTATATTTGTGATTGTCTCGAAGATAGTGACAAACTCAATGATATGTTGCGTGCATTTGATTCACTTTCGAATGAAAAAGCGGTTCGAATAATCGTCAAAGATTTATTGTCTTTATTGCAATAGGTGTTGCTAGAATGAATCTTGTAAAGTATTGGAGCGTATAGGATGCGGCAAAGCAGGTACGTAGAAAAAAACAACTACAAATTGGCGATTTTAAGCGGCGCTATTCTGGCTTTGCTGGTGAGTTCAACCTTTTTTACCCCCTTGTTCAAGGTGAGTTTAGTTACTGTCAATCTTAATCCTTTTACAACGGAGGATGAACTTTTAGAGACGGCTGAAATTGTCAAAGGGAAGACCATATTGACCTTTTTAAGTGAGGGCAATGTGATTAAAAAGTTAAAAACCCATCCTTATGTGGCAGACGCCAACATGAAAAAGGTATGGCCTCAAAAGGTTGAATTGACCATTAAATACCGACAGGATAGTTTTGCGATTCCTAATGCGGGGTTCTATATTATTTTAGATGATCAGCTTCAGGTACTTAGAGTAGATAAAATGGCATATGATGCCACCGTATTAGATGGCTTTACCTTTAAGGAATTTAAGATTGGAAAGAAAATTACTGTTGACCAGTCTAAAGTTTTAGAAAGAACGGTGACACTTAAACAATTAATGCTCAAGTCCCATCTGACGTTCTTATCAAAAATTCAGCTAAGCAACGGCAACCTAGTCGTTTACACAAAGCAAGGCCTTATGGGGTCATTTGGAGATGGCAAGAATTTAGAAGAACGTTTTAATAACTTTGTGGATATTTATGATAATTTAGAAACGAAAGGTATTAAAGCAGGGCTTATAGATGTGAGCAGCGATGGCTTGCCAACTTATAAGCCGTTTGGCAAATAGGGAGGCGATATGCAGGTGAAAATCAAACGGGATGCATTATGGATAGGCTCGGTATGCATTTTATTGGGCGTAATCATGTCCTTACAATTCAAAACAGTACAGAAGAATTTTCTGCAGGGGCAAAGCCCAAGTCAAAAGTCAGCCCAATTGGTTGGGGAACTGACCAAACTAAAGAATGAAAAAGAATTATTGACGGGTGAAATTGAATCTTTGGAGAACAAGCTTAAAGAAATTGAGAATACGGAGTCCAAAGGTAATGCCGTTATTAAAAACCTCAATGAAGATATTTTGAAGTACAAGTCTTTTGCAGGTTTGACAGACGTCTATGGACAGGGGATAGAAATATTTATAGACAATCCATCCAAAGAGGCTGGCGATGGGTTTGAGACAAATTTAGTCTATGATTATGAGGTCATTGTGAACTTAGTTAACGAACTTAATGCCGCTGGCGCTGAGGCTATTTCTATCAATGACCAGCGTATACTGAGTCAGACTGAGATTAGAGCTGCTGGTGAAAATATTAACATTAACAAAGTGCCACAGACTGCGCCATTCATTTTAAGAGTCATAGGTGACCCGAATACATTAGAAGGAGCTTTAACCGGGCGCTTTGGCATTGTATCTGTCATTAGAGAAAAGAACTATCAGTTAGACATTAAAAAAATGGAAAAGGTGACGATTCCAAGATATAAAGGACTTATTGAATTTAGATATTCTAATATAGTTGAATAGTCGCAGAAGGAGCGTGTGTGTAGCCATGAAATTGAAAAAAGGGCAGAGCGTCATCATCATGCTCATGGTGATTCTCGGCATGTTGATTGCCATGCAGCTGCGGCTTTCTAAGCTAGGTTATAAATATGTCCAATTTACTGATATTAATAATTTACAGAACACAATTTTGAAAGAGCGTGCCGAGGTTGAGCAACTTCATGAAAAGCAGGCAGAACTTGAAGCAAAGCAACAGGCTTATGAAGGCGCTAGAGACGGTACAGGTAATATTGGAGCAATTTTTGAAGAGAACATAATCCAGTATAAGAGCTTTGGAGGTTTAACAGCCCTTGAAGGGCCTGGCATAGTGGTAATTGTTACAGATGCCGAGCGTGAACTGGGTGAAAATGAAAATCCAAATGACCTTATTGTTCATGACTATGATATGCGTGCGTTGATAGGCGATATCAGGGCTGCTGGCGCTGAAGCAATCAGTATAAACGGTCAGCGAATCTTACTATCTAAAACGGAACTTTATTGTACTGGGCCGACAATTAGAATCAATGACCAAGTTTTTGCACAGCCATTCATCATTCGTGCTATTGGCGATAAAAATCGTCTGTTAGAGGTTGTAGATGGACCAAATGGATATGCGAATATTTTAAGGGACACAGGCATTTTTGTTGAGACCAATACAAGTACTAGCATTAGCGTGCCTGCTTATGCCGGAAATTATGAGGCCGTGTACATGAAAAACGAGGAGGAAGGCATAAAATGATTATTGCAATCTTGGGCATTATCCTTGGTTTAGCTATAGGATTTCTCATACCACTTACCATCACGACAAGCTATTCGGTATATTTTTCAGTTGCTATTTTAGCAGCAATAGACTCAGTATTTGGCGCGGTTCGTTCTTCTTTGGATGGGAAATTTGATCATGTCATCTTTTTAACAGGGTTTTTCACGAACGCAATTTTGGCAGCGTTTCTTGCATATATTGGAGATAACCTAGGTGTACCAATTTATTATGCAGCCGTATTTGCATTTGGGGTAAGACTTTTTAACAACTTAGCCATCATTCGCAGACAATTTATTGACGATATTAGAAAAAACCGAAAAAAATCTTGATTTCTCACAGGAATTTATGCGAAAATCTTGAATATACCTATTTATAAGCACTACAGTATTATGGTATTATATAGAAAGGTACTTTATTTGTCACTCAGGACAAAAGCGTCTGAATGAAACATAAGGTAGCTTGAAAATATTTGAAGTAACGAATTTTTATTCGCTAAGGATACAAAGTCATACTAAGGGGGTCATACTCGTGTTAGAATTTGATATGGATACGGAACAATTCGCACAAATTAAAGTTGTTGGTGTTGGCGGTGGCGGCAATAATGCGGTCAACCGTATGATCGAAGCAAGCTTAAAAGGCGTTCAGTTTATAGCGATCAATACAGATAAACAAGCTTTATATAACTCAAAAGCAGAATATAAAATTCAAATTGGTGAGAAATTGACTCGTGGGTTGGGCGCTGGTGCAAACCCGGAAATCGGCAGCAAGGCTGCAGAAGAGAGCAGAGACGACGTTTATCAAGCACTTCAGGGCGCAGACATGGTATTTGTTACAGCAGGCATGGGTGGCGGTACTGGTACAGGTGCAGCACCTATCGTCGCTCAAATTGCTAAGGAAATGGGCATTTTGACTGTAGGCGTTGTGACTAAGCCATTTACTTTTGAAGGCAGAAGACGTATGTTGCATGCTGATAAGGGCATTGAAGAGCTTAG
>JBGSUZ010000471.1:0-3843 GCA_041753235.1 Acidaminobacteraceae bacterium | reverse complement strand
AAGTCATGGAAGAGACATTTGTCTGTGAGGTTACGGATTGTGGGAACGGTTTCGATTTGAACGAATATAACGAGCCAGACTTAAATGATCCTAAGGGCAATGGACTTGGTATTTTTATAATGAAATCCTTGATGGATGAAGTTCACGTAGATGCCATACCTGGAAAAGGCACCAAAATTGTTTTGAAAAAATTCTTAGAATAGTCCAAACATCACAATGAATGTAAAAAAATAAATAAAAGAGAGAGCAGATCAATTGATCGAATTAGGGGCTGATTTTTATGGATAATACGCTAAGCTCTAAAACAGACGTAGCCATCGATACCATAGAGATCAAGAATTTTCATGAGATGGACAGTAAGACGCTGTTTAGACTATATAAAAATACCAAGCAAATAGAAATCAGAAACGAATTGATTTCTAGGTATCTATATATTACGGAAATTCTTGCTAAAAAATATATCAATAAGGGCATCGAGTATGAAGATATTTACCAAGTAGCTTCTTTAGGGCTAATTTACGCCATCGAGCGATTTGATATCGATCGAGGGTTTGAATTCTCCAGCTTTGCAACGCCAACAATCATTGGAGAAATCAAAAAATATTTTCGTGATAAAGGTTGGTCTGTCAGAGTTCCGAGAAGAATTCAGGAACTATCCAAAAAAATAAATGTAGCCAAAGTCAAGCTGCAGCAAGATCTTCAGCGGGTTCCAAAAATAGAAGATATCGCTAATTATTTATGTTGCACAGAAGAGCAGATTATCGAAGCGATGGAAGCGTCACAAGTATATACGCCTAAATCTCTAGACATCAGCTTTGACTCCAATGGAGATGACAAAGATATTCAATTGATGGACATCGTTGGTGAGGATGATAAGTACTTTGATTTTATTGAGAACAAAGATTTCATAGATATGTGCATGGACAAACTCAGTGAAATTGAAATCAAAATTATCAAAGACAGGTTCTTCTATAATAAAACTCAAATTCAAGTAGCAAACGAGTTGAACGTCTCTCAGATGACCGTTTCACGCATGGAGAAAAAAATTCTGAAAAAGTTCAAAAAAGAGTATAAGAAATTAAGTGACATATAGAAAAAGGAGCTTATCAGCAATGACTGATAAGCTCCTTTTTTTAAACTAGAAACGAACAAAACCGATTTTGTCTTTAACCCGGTTGAGGACTTCAGACGCAACCGCATTGGCGTTAACTGCACCAGTTTTTAAAATAGACTCAATTTCACCAGATTCAAGTATTGCATGATACCTGTCTCTAACAGGTGCCAATCCTTCATAAACGACTTCAACTAAATCCTTTTTGAACTGTCCATAACCAAGACCTTCATATTTAGCAGTAATCTCATCAAGTGTCAGATCAGACATAGCTGCATAAATTGTCATCAAATTACTGATGCCCGGCTTTTCAGTCTCGTCATATCGAACAATGCCCTCACTGTCCGTTGTTGCTTTCATGATAGCCTTTTTAATTTTTGCGTGGTCATCAAGAACCATTATTTTACTGAGCTCATTTGGATTACTCTTACTCATTTTAGAAGAAGGATCATCAAGCGACATAATTCGAGCGCCTACCTTTTGAATCATTGGTTCCGGAATTTTGAAAGTCTCACCATATTTATTGTTAAAGCGAATCGCAATATCTCTAGTCAATTCAATATGCTGTTTCTGATCATGTCCAACAGGTACTTGTGTTGTATCGTAAAGAAGAATATCAGCAGCCATCAATACAGGGTAAGTAAATAGACCTGTCGAGAAATTAGTTTTCCCTTTGCTCTTATCCTTAAACTGCGTCATACGGCTAAGCTCACCCATATAAGTATGACACTGAAGAATCCAAGCAAGTTCTGCATGCGCAGGCACATGAGACTGCAAAAAGATAGTAGATTTTTTAGGGTCGATGCCAATTGCAATATAAAGTGCCGCTAATTCTAATGAACAGCGTCTCAATACTTCAGGGTCATGAGCAACCGTAATAGAATGCATGTCAACAACACAGTAGAAGCAATCCGCTTCATTTTGAACAGGTACAAAATTGCGCATTGTAATGTAATTACCCAAGTGAATTTGACCCGTCGGTTGCACGCCGGAAAGAATTCTATTCATAAATGCCTCCTTAAGACAGAACGTAGTTATTGTAATTAAAGTCATTATAATATATGCGCTAGTTAGATTCAACTCAGTAGGCCCAGACTAATTGACAAAAGAAATTAAAATACATATGATTGAACTGTATATTTAATAAATATTAACATTTGAGCAAGGAGGGCCTATGCGAAAAGCACTATTTGGCATCGTGTTATCTGCAATATTATTATTTGGCATAAGCCAAGTGCCAGCAGAAAAGACATCAAGCTCTATTCATCACCCTGTTAGAATTCCAACAAGGGAAGCAGATGCAAAAAATGAAATAATAAATATAGGTGTATTTGAGCCACTCTCAGGTATCAATCAAGAGGGCGGTGAAGCAGAATTAGAAGGAGTTTTGCTTGCAAACGAACTCTACCCAGTCATCAATGGCAACGAAATAGTAATCCATGTAGCGGATAACGAGTCAGACAGGTATAAAACTATAGATGCAGTCATGTCATTAATAGAAGGAAAAAAAGCTAAAGTATTGATAGGTAGTTGGGGTTCCTCATTTGCCCTAGCAGCAGGCCCAGTTATTAATGAAGAAGAAATCCCTACCGTAGGAGCAAGTTGCACAAATCCCAAAATAACGATAGGCAATCGATATTATTCGAGAGTGAGCTATATAGACACTTTTCAAGCAACAGCCTTAGCCAAGTTCGCTAGTAAAAACCTAAATGCGAAAACAGCAGCTATATTAATGGAAGAATCAAACGACTATTCTACAGACCTGGGTGAATACTTTACAAACGGATTTGCAGAACTTAATAATTATAGACAAGCTATCCTCATGGCAGACTATTATCGAACAGGACAAGAAGAATATACAGAACTGCTCAATAAAATAAAGGAACTTAAGCCCGATATCATTTTTATACCAGGCAATCAACAAGACGTAGCGAACATAATAAGTCAGTCACTTGAACTTGGAATAGTGGCTAAATTCATAGGAACTGATACACTGGACACCCATGCGTTTGCATCACAGATAAGTTCTACAGATGCAGAACTATACTTTTCTACATTTTATAGTCATGAGTTTTCGAAAACCGAAGAATCGAAAAAATTTCTATTGGCATACCGAAAGAAGTATAATAAAGATCCAAATGCGTTTAGTGCATTAGGATACGATGCCTACCTTCTTATATATGATGCATTAAAAAGAACGCCAAACTTAGAGAGCAAATCCATTAACGATGCTATACATCAAGCCCAAAATGTAGAAGGGGCAACTGGACGAATTACAATGGATCAAAATGGGGACACCAAAAGAGGCGTAGTTATCAAACGTATAAAAGGAGACACAATAGGGTTTATAACCAGCATTGAACCAACCAATTGATTGAAAATTACAACATTCAAAATAGGGCTTGTACTTCTACGTAAATGATGTTAGACTAATCTAGTCCTGTTAGAGAACAACAGCGACGTTGCAAACACTTAAAACTTTTAAATAAAAAAGCTTGACAGTGAATGCGAGAAATGCTAAGATGTAATAGTCGCCAAGAGCGGTTAACACGAACTTAACAAAACGTTGAATAGTGTTAAACGAGCAAAACGACACAAACGATCCTTGAAAACTAAACAGTGTATAACCAAAAGCTTAGATTGATACGATGCATTATGCATCACAATTTAAAGTCTTCGTAAAGAAGACAAATGACTTTTTTAAGTCAGTGAGTCGAAACCGACCCCGTCGG
>JBGSUZ010000470.1:0-19805 GCA_041753235.1 Acidaminobacteraceae bacterium | reverse complement strand
AAAACTATTTATTAAGATAAAAAAGCGAGTCATAAGACTCGCTTTTAATATTATTTAAGAAACACTTTCATCCGGCTGAGACTGCTTCATGCCTTTAAGTTTAAGCACTGGCTGTTTCTTTTGGTTGATGCTTTCCTCTGTGACAACGACTAATTCAATATCATCCCTTGAAGGAATATCAAACATCATATCCATCATCACATCTTCAACAATGCTTCGAAGACCACGGGCACCTGTGCCGCGTTCAATAGCCAGTTTGGCTACAGCGACAAGGGCATCGTCTTCAAATTCCAACTTGACGCCGTCGAGGTCAAAGAGTCTTTGATACTGACGTACCAACGCGTTCTTTGGCTCTTTAAGAATTTGAACAAGTGCAATCTCATCCAATTCATGGAGTGACACCGTAACCGGCACACGACCTATGAATTCAGGAATAAGTCCAAACTTGAGCAAATCTTGCGTTTCAAGCTTCTCTAAAAGCACGCCAATCTCCTGATCCTTCTTACTTTGAATTTCAGCACTGAAACCAAGCTCTTTTTTGCCGGTTCTGCGCTGAATAATCTTGTCGATGCCATCAAAAGCACCGCCACAGATGAACAAGATGTTCGTCGTGTCGATTTGCAAGAATTCTTGGTGCGGGTGCTTTCTGCCGCCCTGTGGTGGCACATTGGCAGTTGTTCCTTCAAGAATCTTGAGGAGCGCCTGTTGTACGCCTTCACCAGATACGTCTCTCGTAATAGATGGATTGTCAGACTTTCTAGCAATCTTGTCTATTTCATCAATGTAAATGATGCCGTGTTGGGCTTTTTCAATATCGTAGTCTGCCGCTTGAATTAACTTAAGCAGAATATTCTCTACGTCTTCACCTACGTAACCCGCTTCTGTGAGCGCCGTAGCGTCCGCAATAGCAAAAGGTACGTTGATGATTTTAGCCAAGGTTTGAGCAAGTAGCGTCTTACCTGAACCTGTTGGTCCAAGCATTAAGATGTTACTCTTTTGAAGCTCTACATCGCCTTTATTGCTTGACTGTTTAATGCGCTTGTAGTGGTTATATACCGCTACGGCCAAAGCGCGCTTGGCACGATCTTGTCCAATGACGTAATCGTTTAGCACTTTGAAGATTTCGAGCGGCTTTGGAAGTTCTTCCAAGTCCACGTCATCTAAATGCTCCAAGTCCTCTGAAATAATCTCACTGCAAAGTACCACGCACTCATCACAGATGTATACGTTAGGGCCGGCAATCAGTCGCTTGACCTGATCCTGAGATTTACCGCAGAATGAACATTGCAAGTGCTTTCTATCATCGAATTTAGACATAAACTACCTCACTTTTCTACTTTCTGGATACAATCACTTTATCAATTAAACCATAGGCCACCGCATCTTCGGCTGCCAAGAAGTTGTCTCTGTCGGTATCTTTTTCAATGATTTCTATTGGTTTGCCTGTAAATTCAGCTAATTTTTGATTGATGGTTTCTCTTGTCTTAAGGATACGCTCACTGTGAATTTTAATATCGGAAGCCTGACCTCTAAAACCGCCAAGTGGCTGGTGGATCATAATTTCCGAATTCGGCAGTGCAAAACGCTTGCCCTTTGCTCCTGCTGCCAGAAGAAAGGCACCCATACTTGCCGCCATTCCGACACAAATAGTCGAAACGTCAGGCTTGATAAAGTTCATTGTATCAAAAATTGCCATTCCCGAGGTGATTGATCCACCTGGACTATTGATATAAAGACTAATATCTTTATCTGGGTCTTCAGCTTCCAAGAAGAGCAACTGGGCTACAACTAGGCTTGCTGTGACGTCATTGACTTCCTCAGAGAGGAAAATGATGCGGTCCTTTAAGAGTCTTGAATAAATATCATAGGAACGCTCACCGCGGTTGGTTTGCTCCACAACTACTGGGACTAAACTCATAGGACACCTCCAATTTGTCTATTAAACGAGGTTTGCATGCTCAACGAGAAGGTCTACTGTTTTCTTAGTAGTTAAAGTAGTTCTAAGGTATTCGTAGTTATCTCTGCCGAATACTTTCTTAACTTCCTCTAAGCTTGCCTTTTGCGCTTCTGCAATGCGGTTTAACTCGCCTTCAACGTCTGCTTCTGTAACTTCAACATTTTCGAGTTTAGCAACTTCTTCTAAAGTAAGCGCTGTTTTAACTCTGATTTCAGCATCGTCTTTCATTTGACCTTTAAGATCTTCTAACTTAGAGCCAGTGAACTTAAGGTAGTTTTCAAGGTTTAAGCCTTGTTGCTTTAATTGGTAATCAAAGTCTTTAAGCATGCCTTCGATTTCCATTTCTACCATAGCTTCTGGAATTTCAGCTTCCATAGTTGCAACTACAGCATCTACAACATTATCTCTAGTTGCGAGTTCAGCGTTTTTCTTAGCGCCTTCTTCGAGTTGAGCTTTAAGGTCTGCTTTAAGTGCTTCTAAAGTATCGAACTCTGAAGTATCTTTAGCGAACTCGTCGTCTAACGCTGGAAGTTCTTTTACTTGAATACCGTGAATTTTAACTTCAAACTTAGCTTCTTTACCCGCAAGATCAAGTGCATGGTATTCAGCAGGGAACGTTATGTTGACAACTGCATCGTCGCCAATGCGCTTGCCAACGAGTTGCTCTTCAAAACCAGGAATGAAACGGCCTGATCCAATAACAAGTGTTTGGTTCTCAGCAGTGCCGCCTTCGAATTGCTCTTCGCCAACAAAACCTTTGTAGTCGATTGTAAGCGTGTCACCGTCTGCAATTGGACGATCTTCGATTGAAACGAGTCTAGCGTTCATTTCTCTAGACTTATCAAGCTCAGCCATGAGAACTTCCTCAGTCACTTCGCCATCTACTTTTTTAGCTTCAACACCTTTGTAGTTACCCATTTTAACTTCAGGCTTAACAGCAACTTTTGCTTCAAAAACAAGGTCTTGGCCTTTTGACATTTCAACGATGTCAATGTCAGGTCTTGCAACAACTTCAAGCTTAAGTTCATCTACAGCGCCGCTATATGCTTCTGGAAGAATGATGTCGAGTGCTTCTTCGAAGAAAATGCCTTCGCCATATTGCTTTTCGATGATGCTCTTAGGTACTTTGCCTTTTCTGAAACCAGGAACGGCGAACTTGCCTTTGCTCTTGTTGTAAGCAGTGTTGATTGCTTTGTCAAAATCAGCTGTAGGTACTGTGACGCGAATCGTCGCTACATTTTTCTCTGTGTTAACCAATTGATAATTCATTAAGATCCTCCTCATATTCCATAGAGTACGCCTCTTAATCTGAGCGCCTCGATTTAAGCCCACCTTGTGGTAAGCGGAATGTCTTCATCAATGAAAAGCCAATGGGGCTATCCTCCATTGGCTTCTATCTACCTTAAATAATATTATATCATTATATGGGGCCTGTAAACATTTTTTTGCCCGAAGCCCTTGCATTAACTCCGTTGATCTAGAGCTATTTGCCACCAAACAAATCCTTGATCTTTGAAGCCTTGGCGCTGTCTAACAATTCAGTCCCATCTTGATAGATACTTTGAATTGTCATTTCACCTGCTTTATTGATTAAAAAAACAATTTCGTAGTGAATTTTATTTTCATCTAAACCACGAAACACCAGCTTACCCTCCACTTCTGGGTCGGCTTCCCAGTGCTGACTTTTAAACTTTTTGCCTAGCTGTTCACCAACCGTCTTTTGATTGGTCTGGCCCAGCGCAGCTGTTGATGCATTCACCACAGAATTTTCAGGACGCTCTGTTATAATGATTTTCGCCCCATCATCCGCAAACTGAATTTCCTTTCCCATAAAAGTCATCAGTTTATCAGGACGGACATAAAGCTCATTATTCACTTTAATTCCTATGTCATAAAGCACCAGATCGTTGTATTTAAAATCTACATACGAGTAGCCAATGTTCTCGGCATTTAATCGAACATCTTGTGCCAAGGTTGGCTTTAGGGCGATTATATTAATTCCAAAATAAAATAAAGTCGACAATAATACACCGACCGCAATACCCACAATGAATTTTTTCATGATTATCACCTTTTTATAAAATATACGACTCTAACTCTGTCGCTGATTATATCACAAAACTTGGGATTCCAAACACATATGAAAAAAATGTAAAACGTGGTGAGAACCACGTCTTTATGTTATTCTTATGTAGTAATTTTTTTCTGAAAGGAGTAATACCTATGGACTTTTATGAAAGTCTGTTCACATACTGCGGCTATCAATTTAATGACAACCAACAACAAGCCATTAGCCACTTAGAGGGCCCTGCATTGACCCTCGCAGTACCGGGCAGCGGAAAAACCACACTGCTTTTAGCGCGTACAGTCTTCCTTGTTAAAGAAGGCGGCGTACCACCTGCTAAAATACTCACTATGACCTTTTCAAAGGCCGCAGCTACAGACATGGAGATGCGCTACAGAAGTCGCTATTACCCTCATTATCAATACGACTTGAAATTTGGTACCATCCACAGTTTCAGTTATAGAGTCCTCAAAGCCTATCGTAAACGCCGTGGTTTACCCCTATCCTTAATCGATGGCGACGGCCCCAGTAAACTAGAAATATTAGCTCAACTGTACCGTCAGCTCAAGAACGAATACCTAGGCGAAGAAGCCTACGAAGAACTTTCCAATGCCATCAGCTACGCTAAGAACATGATGCTACTGCCCAATGAACTCTCTGAAGCTGGTATTAAGTTTCCTCAGGCTGGTGAACTCTTCGCCGCCTACGAACGCGTCAAACAGCAAAAAGGACTCATTGACTTTGACGACATGCTCAGTGAGACGCTCTACGCCCTACAAGAAGACGAAGCACTCCTACAGAGCATTCGAAACGCCTACCCCTTCATTCAGGTCGATGAGACCCAAGACACTTCCAAACTCCAGCATGAACTGATCAAGTTAATTGCCTACCCAAAGAATAATCTCTTTGTCGTAGCCGATGACGACCAATCTATTTACGGTTTTCGTGGTGCTTACCCTGACATGATACTCAACTTTGACAAGGCCTATCCGGGTAGTCGGCAATATCAACTGAATTTAAACTATCGGTCTAAGGATGAAATTTTGAAAGCTTGTGCAGCTTCTATTGAACATAATGAGCACCGCTATGCAAAAAACTTAAAAGGCACCAGAGGCGATGGTGGTAAAGCAGAACTTCTCTATTTTGATGGTATAGATGAACGCAATGACCACCTGATTACCTGCCTTCAAAATCAACTGACTCAGGACCGAGACATTGGCATATTATATAGAAACCACATGTCTGCACTTTCAGTCATTGACCGTCTCATGGACTTAGAACTGCCATTTGCACTAAAAGACGGGAGACAAAAAATCAGTGACAAGTGGCTGGTAAAAGATGTAAGTGCCTTCCTTGCGTGGTCAAAAGATTTGTCTGATTTGCAGGCTTTCGAAAAAATCTGCTACCGGACAAATGCCCGCATATCCAAGCAAATGGTTGAATATGTCCGCCGCAATCACCGAGGTCGCAATATATTTGACGTAATGGTCGAAGCCCCAGGCGTCGGTTCTTATAAAGTTCGTCAGCTCCGCGCCCTTGAGTCCAACTTAAGCTTAGTAGCTCAGACCAATGCACTAACTGCACTGGAGCTGATTGAAAAAGAAATTGGCTATAGTGAATTTATGACCTATGCCACTGAGCAAATGGGCTACTCAGAGATTGGCATCAACAATTTATGGGATTCCCTCAAAGCCATTGGCAAACGCCAAAAAAGGCTCTCAGATTTGCTTGACCGACTATTGGCCCTAGACGGCTACCTAGCCACGCACCGAGGCAACACCGCAATTAAACTCTCAACCATCCACTCTGCCAAAGGTCAAGAATACGATGTCGTCTATCTACTAGATGTTAACCACGGCTTACTGCCTGCTGTCAGAGAGGTCAAGAATGACCTTGATGCCAGAACCCTCGAAGAAGACCGTCGTCTGTTCTACGTGGCCCTGAGTCGGGCTAAGGAAGAGGTTTATCTGCTTCACGCCAAGTTCCAAAACGGGGACTATATTTCACCGTCTCCTTTTATAAAAGAAATTGAGAAAGTCATTGGTGTTAGCCAGCGCCGTTCTTCTGAATCAAACAGCGCCTCTGGCACTGTCCCAGAGGTCATTGAAGCGCCTTGGCAAATTGGACAAACCGTTACCCATCCTATGTTTGGAAAAGGTCAGATTCTCGTCATCGAAGGCGACCGAGTCAGCATCGGTTTTGAAGACCGTATTCGTGACTTGTCCGTGCGCATTTGCGTGGAAAAACAGTTTCTCATGTAACTGAAGGAGGCACACCCTATGCAAATCGAAAGGTTGTTCCAAATCGTTTACTTGCTCATGGGCCGGAAAACCATGACCGCCAAATCCTTAGCCGAACGTTTTGAGGTTTCTACAAGAACCATTTACAGAGACGTGGAAACTTTAAGCGCCGCTGGCGTCCCTATATATGCAACCAAGGGCAAAGGCGGCGGTATTGGTTTACTTGAAAATTTTGTGCTCAATAAGTCTGTCCTGTCCGAACAAGAACAAAGTCAGATTTTATCCGCCCTTCAAAGTTTTTCAGCCATGAATCCCCTTGAAGACCCTCAAGTCGTCTCAAAGCTCAGCGCACTCTTCAATAAAAATGCCACCAGCTGGATAGAGGCTGACTTTTCAGATTGGAGCGGACAGCGTGAGGACTTATTCCCCATAATAAAAGAAGCTATTCTAACTGAAAAAATCCTCTGTTTTGACTATTACGGCAGAAACCAAGTGCAAAGCCGCCGCCAAATCCTGCCCCTTCAACTTTGGTTTAAACATCGCTCTTGGTATTTAAAGGGTTACTGCCTTGAAAAAAAGGACTATAGGCTGTTCAAACTCTCTCGGCTTAAACAACTGGAAGTCACAGATGCCGAGCTAAGCGATGCAAACTTACCACCACTACCCACATGGCAAGTTTCTAGTTCTAGCAGTCAGCTCATTACATTTGGTCTCAATATTGATGCTAGCCAAGCCTTTCGCATATACGACGAATATGACAGCGAAAATATACAGCAACTACCTGACGGAGATTTTCTAGTAACCGTCACCTATCCCGAAGACGAATGGGTCACACAGTTGATACTTTCCTATGGCCCCTATGCACAAGTTGCTTTTCCAGAATCTTTAAAACAGCAAATCCAGTCGATGCTTCAAAAGGCATTGACCCGCTATGAAACTGAAACAGCGAAGAATCCATAAATAGATTCTTCGCTGTTTTTTATGGGTTTCATTGCCTTAAAAGCAAAACCACTTATTTAATTTGAAGTATTTTCTTAATTTCTGTAACAACACCGAATATATTTTCTGCTCTTACTAAAACAATATTCTCTCCTGCAAGTAACTTTACTGATTTAGAGAAATTGCCTGACCGACTCACATTGACAGCTTCCCCATTGACCGTAACCTTAACCGCAATGTCTTCTACATCGTAGACATTGCCGGTAATCGTAATGCTCGAACCACTGGTAAGTGTTGAAGTTTCAGGCACTAAGACATTTAGTTTTGGTGCTTCTTTCGCTTTTTCTTGATAGGTAACCTGATAAGCAGCCTTCGAAGCTTGTCCATCTGGGTTTATAACTTCTACATTTATAAGATTTGAGCCTACGTTTAAATCTAAGCCATATTTGACAAGGCCTCTATAGTCAATGCTAACCTTACGACCATTGACTGTCGCACTGAGTTGATTGTATCTGTAGTTGCGGTCTGTCACCTTGAATATAAGTTGGTAGTTCTGGTTATCCGTTAGAACTGGGCTTGTCAGTTCTACGATTGGCGCATCTATACTAAATAAAACGTGTTTTTCTATAATGGTCTGCTTGCCCTTAGAATTCGTTGCTTTTAGAACAATTTTATTGTCCCCTTTGACTAAATTTAACGCTATCTCGTAGACCTTATTCGTCTTGATGGTATTCTTTTTATCGTTAATGTAGAGATCTATAGAGCTATCATACTTATCTGTTACTTTCAGGGTGTATTCAATCGCCTGAACACCTGATTTTTCTGGCAGGTTATAAATGGCGATTTGAGGAGCTTCTGCCACAGCTGGTGTACAGTAGATTGTCTTAGTTACTTGACTGCTCTTAGCAGCCATATTAATTACCTTCACGTTAATTTGGTTTTCACCGCTCAGTAACTTGAGCGTTACTGAAAATCTACCTGTCTTCGCCTCATAAGAAACTCTTTTATCGTTTACAAATAGGGCTGTAGAAGTGTCTCCCTTATGATTGACAGTCCCTTTGACCGTTATGCTTTCAGCGGTTGTTTTGTCTTGTAGCGTATCTAGGTAAACTTCTGGTGTAATGGTTTCATATGTCACGGTCTTAGTTTCTGTAATTACTTTTCCAGATGGCAGTACCAATTTAAACGCTATCGTTTCAGTGCCACCGCTATTGGTTATATTGAAGGTTTTATTATAATAATTTGACGCGTCTTCAACGAGTTTATTGTTAATATACAACGCTGTGCCTTTTGGCATTTTAACTTCTATTGGCACCGTAAGCGAACTCACACGAGTAGGTACATTAATCGTATACGCCTGACTAGTGTTTTCTTCTTGATAAGTAGACTTTAAGACTTTAAAGATTAAAGAAGCCGCCTGTGCACGTGTGATTGGCTTATCTGGTCTAAAGGTATTGTCTGGGAACCCTTTAATCAAATCATATTTCACCGCCAGTGCTATTTCATCTCTAAGTTTTGGCGACACATCTTCTGCATCGTTAAAATCCAGATCCGAAACATTGCCTTCGCCTAACTTATTTAAGTTCAGAACCGATACCAGTGCTACCGCCACATCTTCACGAGTTGCAATACCGTTCGGGTCAAAAGAAGGTTTCCCATTCGGTGGAAAATATCCCGTCAAATAAGGCTTTGCTGCCTCTATGTAATTATAGGACCAACGATTAGGTTCCACATCCTTGAAGGTAATTGTCGTCCCATTGGTCGTTTCCAACTCGAAAGCCTTATACAAAATAACTGCAAACTGTTCTCTTGTCATGCTGTCTTCAGGACCAAACTTGCCATCTGGATAGCCGTTAAAAACGCCTGTATTCACAAGTGAATTAATGGCGTCATTTGCCCAGTACGAATCCTTAATATCTTTAAATTTGTTTGTGTCTGCAAATGAGCCTATTGGAACGGCACTTGCCGTAACCGCCAATGACAGAACCAGCGCTGTAATTGATTTTACCTTCATTTTAAAACCTCCCATTAGTGAATATTTATTATCTACACACAAGTATAGACGATTAAGGGCGTGCCGTCTTAAAAGCAAGGGAAACTGAAACAAGCTCTTAACTTTTGTTACACAATTAACATATTCGTCATTAAACTGTCACAATATATGACATACAGTTGTCATATTTATCGTTGAAGCTCACCCCGAAATGACGCGAGCATCTGCGGCACAAATGATGCAAACCCTTCTTCCTACTTTAAAACGTTGGGCAAATAAGGCGTAATCAGTTGTAATTGCTTAGTGCTTTATAGAAAAAAAGCGCCCCAAATCTAAATTGATTTGGGGCGCTTTCACTTTTTTACTAAAGTATTGTACCAAGTTCACCAATTGCGGTTTCCATGATATTAGCTGTGCCATTTTGCGTTTGAGACACACTATTGAGCTGATCTGCTGCATCATTTACTAACTGGATTTCACGAGAAAGTTCTTTGAGCAGTTCCGAAATTTCAGTAGCAAACTGAGTTGTACTGTCAGAAAGCTTCTGAACTTCATTAGCAACGACAGCAAATCCCTTGCCATGTTCACCAGCTCTAGCTGCCTCAATATTGGCATTAAGACCTAATATTTTGGTTTGCATCGCTATTTTATTCACAGAATTGGTAATCTCATCGGTTTTTACAATGTATTGATTCGAGTTTTCAACCGCTTGATTGAGTTGCGTGCTCAAATTATTGATACTGTCGACACTCTTAACTAATAATTGAAATTCTTTTGAGAAGGTATGCGCCAGCTTTTGAACAACGCCCATTTGCTTGCCCATCTTTTCAAGAAGCTCTACCTGTCCATCTACCATTTGGTTTAAGACCTGAGCGACCTCTGAGGAAATGATAGAATGGCTATTGCCAAAAAGTTCATCAAGTCGTGAAACTACAGCACTTGAACCCGTTGCTTCAACAATCACATCTACATCATGTTTTTTGATATTTGCTAAATCTTGCTCCCACGCAATACCATTTTGCTTTGCATAAAGAATGCCTTCTGCGCTGCTATTTGTATCTATAACTACTTTAACATTTACATCTTTTAGTGTTTGGAATACCTTGATTAAGTTAGTGCCGCCTTTTCCTGCGCCTACGATTGCAACTCTCATTTGTTTCCTCCTAAAATGCCCAATAGGGTCTTATTACCCCTATTATACACCGATGAAATTGTATAAAGCAATTTTTCTTATACTATTTAGATACTTTAAAAGTAGCAACTTGCTGCATCAAATTAGTTGCCAGTCTAGATAAGTGCTCCGCAGCGCTGGCAATTTCCTCAGCAATCGCATTTTGTTCTTCTGTACTTGCAGTCACTTCCTCTGCACTCGCTGAGGATTCTTGGGTAACACCAGAGATGAAACTTACCGAATCCGTCACATCATAAGTACTTGCTTTTGTCTTTTCAATGCTGCTAAGTACGCTATTCATGATGTCTGACGTTTTTTCAACTGCCTCAATAATATGTGAGAACGCACCTTTTGTATCTTCAATAACAGCAACCCCTTTATTGATGGCATCGCTTTCTGTATTAATGGCCTTTTCAGCATGTTCAATTTCAGATTGAATAGACTGAATCAACTTACCAATGTCTTCAGCTGAAGCCATTGACTCACTCGCTAATTTCCTAATCTCTTCTGCTACAACTGCAAACCCTCTCCCCTGCTCACCAGCTCTAGCCGCTTCAATAGCAGCATTTAAAGCCAAAAGATTCGTTTGATCGGCAATCGCAGAAATTGCTAGCGAAATTTGTCCAATGCGTTCTGACTCACTGCTGAGTTTTTTAACGATTTGATAAGTTGTTAAGCTACTCTCTTGAATTTCGCCCATCTGGTTCATGGTGCTATTCATAAAGCCTTGACTTTCTTTTGCCGTATCGAGTACTTTTTTAGCTTCCAGCGACATCGATTTAGTCTCAGTGACCGTACTGTCTATTTGGCCTTGCATATGTTCTACAATATCGCTTGTCTTAAGCACTTGCACTGTCTGATCTTGAAGTCCTGCTGAAATTTGCTGAATCGAGGCAGTTACTTCACCTGCTGCTTTACCACCTTCTTCAGCAGAAGCCGCCATTTCTTCACTGGTACTCGTCATAATCTCTGCTGCTTCAACAATATCACCAATAACTTGATTGAAGGAAGTCAGCATATGGTTAACAGACAAGCCCATTTGATCAATTTCATCGCCATCGTTTAGCGTTTTGCCAGTGACCCTAACGGTTAAGTCTCCTGCTTCAGCTTGCTTAAGAATCAGCTGCATGCGGCTAATTTTAGTCGCAATAATTTTGGCAATTAGGAAGGAGAATGCACCGCCAATCACCATAAAAATAGCACCAAACATTAAAATGGAGTTGCCCATATCTGCTACCGGCTTTAAGTATTCCTTGCGGTCTGCACTGAGCGATAGACTGAACCCATCCATCGATTTGTACATATTTAGTTTAGAAATGCCCTTGTACGTATAGGCAACTTGTCCATCTTTGCCAGCAACCATGTCAGGCATTGCAACAGTAAGTTCAGGAATATTAAATTCTGTAAGCTTTTTACCCACATGTTCAGCGTTTGGATGAACCAAAATAACGCCATTTTTATCAATTAAGAACGCATAACCATTGTTGCCTTCTTTAAGATTTAATACTTCTCGAGCAATTGGTTCAAGCTTAATAACTGCTGAAAGAACGCCCATCACATGACCTGTTTTATTCTTAATTGGATAAGCAAACACACGAACCAATTTTCCAGATCCCTTAGATGTCACAACATCACTGAAAACAGTTGAGCCACCTATCGCTTCTTTGAAATAAGCCCTATCAGAAATATTGACCCCTTCATCCTTGCCGAAAGAACCATCCATAACAATCGTGCCTGAGGCGTCTGCAATAAACAGCGTCTCCAAATATTCTTGGTTATCATCTAAGGACGACTTGAGCATTGCTGAAATGGGCGCCTTAGATTCTGGCTTTTCCGCAAAGTCTTTAACCATGTCTAGTCTGCCAAGCATAGTCAATTTTTCACTTATCAACTGGTTTTGACTTTCTAACTTGATAATCGCACTGTCTAACTTAGCACTTAACTTGCCCTCTACTTCTTCCGTAATGGCTTTAGAAGACTTGTAAAAACTGAGCCCCCCAATAGCCAATACCATTGCCAATACCAACAGGCAACTTTGTAGCGTTAGCTTTGCGGCAATTTTTTTTCTAAATAACTTCATTTTTAATGCCCTCCAATCGTCCCAATAGATATTCGCCAAATCTATGTGCACTATAAGTACACCGTGAACATATAAAATACAATTTTAAGTCCCTATAAAAATTTAACAAACTATTTGAAAATTTACTATAGTTTTTTTACTTTTTTCATATGTTTTTTTATAATTATCTCAATAAAAAAACTAAAGCACCACTATTTTAGTAGCACTTTAGTTTTTTTGAATATTCAATTAATATTTACGTTTAAAATAATAGATGCTTATCCGTAATTATTTTAGTAAATTTTCAATTTCTTGTTGCGTTGGTACACGACCTGCAATGACAACCTTTTCATCTATAACCACTGCTGGCGTCTTCATTACGCCATATTTCATGATTTCCTTAAAGTCTGTTACCTTAACAACCTCTGCTTCTACCTGCTTAGCAGCTAGTGCTTCTTTAACATGTTTGTAAGCGACCTCACAGTTGTTGCATCCAGAACCTAAAATTTTAATATTCATTTTTTACGCCTCCATCTTTAATTGTTTTAAGTTTTATACCAACCATGGGCCAATCGCATTAAATACATAGCCCATGAGGATTATACCCACACTTAACAGTGCCACAAATATGATCAGCAGCTTTTTCTTAATCACTTGACCGAGCATAATGATTGAAGGTAAAGACAACGCCGTAACAGCCATCATAAACGCAAGCACAGTACCTATGCCTACCCCTTTATAGAATAGCGCTTCTGCTATTGGCAGAGTACCAAATATATCTGCATACATCGGAATGCCAATACCAGTTGCCAGCAATACAGCAAATGGATTACCACTGCCTATGACCTGTGTTACAGTTGATTCTGGAATCCAATTGTGGATTGTTGCCCCAATACCAACGCCTATAAAAATGTACATCCAAACACGTTTGACAATCGCTTTAACCTGCTCTCTAGAAAATGACCGACGTTGAGCATGCGTCAAGTCTTCTAGGTCTAAATCTGCATTGGGCAGGCTTCTTACATAATCTTCAACTTGATCTTCCATGCCCATTTTGTCAATCATTATACCGCCAACAATTGCAATCAAAAGCCCTACCAACACGTAAGCGATGGCAATTTTAGGACCAAAGAAAGACATCAGTATGAGCAATGAAGCCAAATCTACCAGTGGTGACGAAATAAGAAACGAAAAGGTTGTGCCAATAGGCAGCCCCGCCGCCGTAAATCCCATAAAAATAGGAATGCTTGAACAGCTACAAAACGGCGTCACAGTTCCCAGCAAAGCGCCAATAATATTCCCCTTAATGCCTTTAAAATCTCCAAGCAGCGCTTTCGCCCGCTCTGGCGGGAAATAACTTTGAATATAAGAAATGGCGTATATTAGAACGCTCAATAATATGAAAATTTTAATCGTGTCGTAAATAAAAAAGTGCAAACTCCCACCAAGTTGCGTCTGGACAGACATGCCAAGAACGTCTTCAAGCAGGTAACGTACCCCCTCAGAAAGCCAATCCATTTTTAATATTTGATTATTTAACCATGTCAACATGTTCCCTTCACTCCCTTCAAAGTGTTATAACTACCCTCTAAACCGATCTACGCTTACCGCACGCAGCATTTACCACCGCTATTATTCCAACAAAGTCTCTGTAAACCCTCGTCATCCAAATCCTCACCGCTCTTATAAGCTGCCAGACGCTTGAGGTCTTCAAGAACCTGCGTATTAACCGCCTTCTCTTTCTCTAGCGCTATAAAAACGAAAGGCGCATGCTCTTTGAGCCACTCTTGATTCAATTCATAATAGATATATTTATTCTGTTTATAATAAGTCAGCAGACCACTCGTAGTCAGCTTATTTAAATGCCTTGAGACATTAGACTGTAATAGTTCAAGCACTGCTTCCAATTCACAGACACATAGTGCGCCTTCTGAAAGCAAGCATAGCATTCTTAAACGGCTGTCATCTGACATCGCTTTTAGGACAGACAATTGATTCATAGGATTTTCTCCATTTCTTCATTTACCGATTTCATTCACATTAACATATTCGAATATACTCATATGATATGCCTCTTCTGCTCGTCTGTCAAGGTTAAAAAATAGTTAAAAATATATCAATTTTTCTTAACATAATGCATCCTAAACATCTTGATTTATCAAAACGAGAAGCTACTAAAACGAAGTAAAATAAGGTGTTTTAACCGTTCAACTTATTATCTGATTTGCTATAAGTATCTTTCAGATATTTTTATTCTAAATTAACGCTTAAATATTGTTAATTATATAACGATATAGTATACTCAACATGAGTTTATTATAATTGGAAAGATTCTGTTTGCTATTTACTGGGAGGTAAGTTTATGATCGTTCAAATTTGTATTGGAAGTGCCTGTCACCTAAAAGGCTCTTATCAAGTTATCCAAACCCTTAAGGGGCTTATAGAGGCCGAGGGCCTTGAGGAACAAGTCACACTCAAATCCTCATTTTGTCTCGGCGCCTGCTCCGGTGCAGTTTCTGTTCAAATAAACAGCGATCCAGTCGAAGCCGTCATGCCCGACAGCACTCAGAACTTCTTCGAGAATCGCATTAAAGGAGGTCTCGTTCGATGAAATTCATCGAGTTTGATCAAAAAAAATGTGACGAATGTTATAAATGCCTGAGAGTTTGCCCTACAAAGGCCATCGTTTTTACAGAGCACCGTAGAGATATCGTCGACGATATGTGCATCAAATGTGGTGTTTGTCAGGCTTCGTGCCCCCAAGAGGCACTCACTATCCAAAATGACAAATATAAAGTAAAGAAACATATCAACCTCGGTAAAAAAATCGTCATATCCCTAGCGCCTTCCTACGCTTCAGCATTTAATATAGATAATCCAAAGCGAATCATTACTGCACTCAGACAATTAGGGGCCTCGTGGATAGAAGAAACCAGTGTCGCTGCCGAATTGGTTTCTCAGTGCTACGAAACACAAATCGAAAAAGATCCTAAAAAGAATATTCTTACCACTTGCTGTCCATCCGCCAACTACCTCGTACAGTATTATTACCCAGAATTGCTCGATTACTTACTACCTGTCGTATCACCAATGATTGCGCATGGGAAACTGCTAAAGGAACGTTTTGGAAACGACTGTTATGTCGTCTTTATTGGCCCGTGTCTCGCAAAAAAAGCAGAGGCTGAAAGCGAAGGGCATATTGATGCGGTATTAACCTTTAATGAACTGCTAGAGTGGTTTAGCGAAATGCAGCTTGACTACACCGAGCTTGCCCCTGGTACATTTGACGCAGAACCAACGCTGAGAGGCATGGCTTACCCGGTTGGCGGCAGTCTGTTCCACAATGACAGAGTGACACCAATCAACAGCCAGTACACCACCCTTCGGGTAGATGGTGTTGAGCGTTGTAAGGACCTGCTAGAAACGCTTAAAAAGGATGGCCTTAACAAGTACTGTGTTGAAATGAACATCTGCCACGGCAGCTGCGTAAACGGCCCAGACATGCCTCATGACGGTCAGACGTATTATCAAAGAAAAGACAGACTCTTAGAATACCTTAAGTGTCATGACACACACCAAACTTTGGACACACTCCTTGCTGAGGGTGCACAAAAGGTTTCCTTTGAGCAGACCTTTGAACCAAAGAAGACAATGCTTAAATATCCAACCAAAGAGGAAGTTAAACAGATTCTCAGACAAATTGACAAGTACTCGGAAAAAGACTATTTGAACTGCGGTTCTTGTGGCTATGATACTTGTGAAGACAAGGCTATAGCTGTGTTTAATAACTTGTCAAAACCTCATATGTGCCTGCCTTATCTGCGTTCAAAAGCTGAAAGTCTCAGTTCTGCACTCTTTGATCACACGCCAAACCTCGTGTGTGTGTTAGACCATGACTTAGCGCTATTAGAGTACAACCCGACATTTGAAACACGCTTCCACATAGATGATATTTCACTCAAAGGTATGCCGATTCTCGCCTTCATGAACGAAGACATTTTTGCAGAATGTCTGGCAAACAAAGCGAGTGTTGTCGGTCGTCGCGAAACCATCGACTCACATGGTCGTGTATTTTTCTGCAATGCCATTTACACAGAGCGTTATATTTTAGGCATCATGACAGATATTACTCAGACGGAAAAAAGTCGACAAGAACTAGCTCAGGTAAAAGAACGTACCCTTGTCGCTTGTCAGGAAGTCATCAATAAACAAATGCGCGTTGCTCAGGAAATTGCAAGTCTTCTCGGAGAAACCACCGCGGAAACCAAGGTCAATCTTAATCGACTTAAGGAGATTGTCCTCATGGACGAGGGTTATTGATATGGAAAATAACAATGCCTATTACGACGTTGCGGTGCACTCACTTAACAAAGTGGGTGAAGAACTCTGCGGAGACCGAGTAGATGTCTATAAATCTGAAACAGATACCTTCCTCGTCATGGCAGACGGCCTTGGCAGTGGTGTCAAAGCCAATATTTTAGCGACGCTGACCGTAAAAATTGCCATGACCATGCTACGGAGTGGTGAATCTCTAGAGGAAACCATTGACACCATCATGAATACCCTGCCCGTTTGCAGTGTTCGAAAAGTGGCTTATTCCACCTTCTGCATGGTTCACATTACAGCTAGCGGCTACTGCCAATTGATTGAATACCATAATCCACCCGTGTTTTTTAACCGCAATGGTAAAATATGCCCTTACGAATCCAAAACAGAAATTTACGGTGACAAAGAAGTCCGCATTTCTGAGCTACAATTGGTGCCGGGCGACTACCTGACCATCGTCAGTGATGGCGCTGTCCATGCCGGTGTTGGGCACATGCTCAATCACGGCTGGGAATGGGAACATATTGCTGACTACTTGGCTCGCCAGCAACCTAAATCTGCTGAACAGGTTTCTAAAAATCTAATCGAGACCTGCAATAAGCTCTACGAAGACCTCCCAGGCGATGACACCACCGTAGCAACCATCATGGTTAAGAATCCACAAGTCACCAGAATCTTCTCTGGCCCTCCTGAAAATAAAGACAAAGACCGAGAGTCTATCCGCAAGTTTATGGAAGGGGCTGTCAAACGGGTTATCTGTGGTGGTACTGCAGCCAACATCGTTTCAAGAGAACTGGGTCGAGAACTGCATACCGAAATGGATTACTACGAACCCTCCATTCCGCCAATAGCCCATCTAAAAGGTATTGATCTGGTCACTGAAGGTGTTCTGACCCTGCGTAAAGTTTCCGAACGACTCGATGCTTACGCCAGTGGTGAAATGATTCCCTTCAATAAAAAAGACGCCGCCACCCTGCTGTCCGATTTGCTGATTAACGACAGCACCCACATTGAGCTTTGGGTAGGCAAAGCGATTAATCCGGCCCATCAAAATCCGGACTTTCCCTTTGAGCTCAGCATCAAGCTCCATGTGGTCGAAAAAATCATAGCTTCGCTGAAGCAAATCGGCAAAGTGGTGACCATTCAATATTTATAGATAAGGTAAAAGGTGATC
Source organism: Acidaminobacteraceae bacterium (assembly GCA_041753235.1). Classification (GTDB taxonomy): domain Bacteria; phylum Bacillota; class Clostridia; order Peptostreptococcales; family Acidaminobacteraceae; genus JBGSUZ01. The sequence goes on along the minus strand of JBGSUZ010000470.1, from coordinate 1,881 downwards.
GTTATGAGAACGTTTGAAAATCAAGTTCAACTTGTTAAATATGAAGTCCTAAAAGAGGTCGCTAGACTGACCTATGAAGATACACTCGAAGAAAAATACATCCGTATTCCGAATAAGGTCGACCCAGGCCCAGAACCTCGTTTTCGTTGCTGCATCCACCACGAGAGAGCAGTGACAAAAGAGCGTATCAAAATGGCTATGGGTGGTACTCCCGCTATTGAAAACATAGTGGAAGTGCTTGATGCGGCTTGTGAACAGTGCCCCGTTAGCCGTTATAAAATAACCGAATCCTGCCAGGGCTGTCTGGCGCACCGATGTCAGAGCGCGTGTCCAGTCAACGCCATTCAAGTCACTAATGGGAAAGCCACTATAGACGAGGCCAAATGCGTAGAGTGCGGTCGCTGCCACGATGCCTGTCCTTACAACGCGATTGTTGATACGATGCGTCCTTGCCGCAAGGCCTGTCCAGTAGATGCCATCACCATCAACGAGCAGAAAAAGGCCGTCATTGACAATAAAAAATGCATCCAGTGTGGGGCCTGTGTCTACCAATGTCCTTTTGGTGCTATTCAAGACAAGTCCGAAATTGTACCTATTATTCGCAAGCTCATGAACAGCGAGAAACCTACTGCGCCAAAGGTCTATGCGATTGTTGCGCCTGCCTTTGCCTCACAGTTTAACTATGCCAATTTAGGACAGATCATAACGGGCATTAAACGTCTAGGCTTCAAAGACGTTGTAGAAGCAGCACTTGGCGCAGATTTGGTCACCCTTCACGAAGTTGAAGAATTGGTAGACCATTTGGAAGATCACAGCTATATGACCAGTTCATGTTGCCCTGCTTTCGTCAGCTTCATTGAGAAAAAACACCCACAGGTACTTGAGAATGTCTCTCAAACAGTCTCACCAATGATTGCTACTGCACAACTCATAAAGTCGATTGACCCTCGGGCAGTTACCGTTTTTATTGGTCCCTGTATTGCTAAAAAAGTTGAAAAAGATTTACCAGGTCTTAAAGGCATTACCGACTACGCCCTCACATTTGAGGAACTCGTTGCAATGCTAGATGCTAAAGGGATTGAACTTGAAACACTTGAGGAAAGCCCATTAGACAACGCCTCTTACTATGGTCGAATCTTTGCAGGCGTTGGCGGACTCTCAAAAGCTGTTGAAGCAACTGCTAAAAAATTGGATTTACTCATGCCTGTCAAGCCTATTGTCGGCGATGGCATTAAGACCTGCGACAAGCTCATTAAACTTGCTAAAGCAAAGCGTTTAGATGGCAATTTCATTGAAGGCATGGCCTGTATTGGTGGTTGTATCAAAGGGCCTGTTACCATGCACCACGGTGTAAAAGATCAAAAAGCACTGGACAGTTACTCCAAAATGGCCCTTGAAGAAGACTCACTGACTGCCGTTCGCGTATTTGATACGAGTCAGATCAAAATGAGCAAAAGCGATTTATAGAATTAAAGCTACGTCCCTATGAAAAAAGCTCTGGAGCAGCTGTGCTATATGCACAACTGCTCTAGAGCTTCTATTATTTCATCCGGCGTCCCTTCAACGGAACCCTCAAAGTAGGTTTCATCCATTGGTTCTTCTTCGTAGGCAAAGCAACAACACAACCGACCCAAAACGTAAGTAGGTCTATCTGGCAATAAACTAGGTTTTTCTTCAAATAGTTTCGCTTCATTTTGCTTATAATAGACCCTATAGTCCATCCAAAGTTCTTGCTTATGCTTTTCATAACCGTCAAGAGTCTCAAGGAAGCGCTGTGCTTCTGTTTTTTCCTGAGCCACTGCTAACACTTCTTTCTCTAACAACTGACACATGATAGGGGCTACACTGGAAGCCAGTGTCTCCACATACTTCAGCTCATAA
>JBGSUZ010000469.1:0-1899 GCA_041753235.1 Acidaminobacteraceae bacterium | reverse complement strand
TTCTTTGGCGATTATGGACGCTTAAGGCAAATGGTGATGGTTATTCTAGATAATGCGGTGAAATTCTCAAGTGAAGGCAGCCACATTAATGTAGTTTTGGAACAAGGGATTCTTAAAATAAGCGATCAAGGTATTGGTATTTCAGAAAATGACCTGCAACATTTATTTGAGAAGTTCTATAAAGCGAGAAATGAAAGCAACAAATCAGGGACAGGGCTGGGCCTAGCCATAGCCAGCCAAATAGCGTTGCGTCATAAAATAGAAATAAAGGTCAGCAGTGTCGTAGGCCAGGGGACTACATTTATACTAGATTTTAACCCTGCTAAAATGTCACAGTAATTCACGCAAAAAGACACATGAATGACACAAACTTGGACTAATATAAGGGCATAGACAACAACAAAACAAATAGTTCAAGGGAGGTCATTATAATGACAAAATTATCAAGAATCGTATTAACGGGTGCAATGGCATTGGCAATAAGTGCAACAGGCATCATTTCATTTGCAGATTCACTTTATAAAACACCTGCGGAAGCAGTTGCAGGCTTAACTGGCGACAGTGTAGAAAATGTGATTGCGAAAAAAATTGCAACTGGAAAAACTTATGGTACATTAGCAAATGAGGCAGGTAAACTAGATGCCTTTAAAGCAGAAATTCTTGAAATTAAGAAAGCGAGCTTAGATGCACAAGTTAAAGCAGGCACAATGACACAGACACAAGCAGATGCCATTATGAAAGCATTAACAGAGAATCAGGCAACTTGTGATGGTACAGGCACAGCTAAAATTGGTCAAAATATGGGCGCTAAATTTGGTTCTCAAGGTCAAGGACAAGGAAACGGTGGCGCTAACAGAGGTTCTGGCTTAGGTCAAGGACGAGGGAATGGCAGAGGTTTAGGCGTTCATACAAACCAATAACAAAATCGAATAAAACTAAAATATAAAAGCAATCTCGGCTGTTAGGCTGAGATTGCTTTTTATGTTATTGACATATACCCATTAAAGCGTATAATCAAAAAAGTAAAGAGCATATACCCAAAATGATATATCAATTAAACGTGCTATTCAAAATAATAGAGAAAGAAAAGGAGCATAAACTTATGAAAATTGCATTGCCTGTAGACGAGAACAAAATTGAATCAACTGTTTGCGTGTCATTTGGCAGAGCGCCATTTTTTATGGTGTACGATACTCAGACAAAACAGCACGAATTTATAGACAATTCATTAGCAGCAGCAAGCCAAGGTGGCGCAGGGATCAAAGCGGCTCAACTTGTTGCAGACCAACAAGTTGAAGTGCTTATAACGCCAAGATGCGGTGAGAATGCTGCTGAGGTATTCAGCGCAGCGGGCATTAAATTATACAAATCTGTAAGCACTTCTATTCAAGAGACGGTAGCAGCGTTTGAAAATAATCAATTGGCACCGCTGACTGAGTTGCATGCAGGGTTTCATGGACATGGGGGCCAGTAATATGAATATAGCGGTACTCAGCGGCAAGGGCGGTACTGGTAAAACGCTAGTCTCTGTGAACTTAGCGGCTGCTGCGAATCGAGCGACCTACATCGATTGCGATGTGGAAGAGCCAAATGGACACTTGTTTTTTAAACCACAACTGGACAGCACGCATGAGATTACGGTTAAAATACCCTTTGTAGATTCGAATAGATGCAGTGGTTGCAGGGAATGTGTGGCATTTTGCAAATTTAATGCCCTCGCTTATATAGGTAAAAAGGTCAAAGTCTTTGAAGATGTATGCCATGCGTGCGGCGGGTGTATGATGGTTTGTCCAATGGCGGCTATTTCTGAAAGAGAAAAGGGGATTGGACAGGTTCAAATAGGAAACTCAGAATCTGTAACCGTCGTTTCGGGTATATTGAACACGGGTGAAGCGACAG
>JBGSUZ010000468.1:0-9786 GCA_041753235.1 Acidaminobacteraceae bacterium | reverse complement strand
CGCCGGCAGCTATACCCGCCATTAGCATTCTTAGAAAGTTTAGCTTACTGTAAATTTCACTTGTTTTCATGTCAATAAGAAAATACTTACCGTTGCTTGCTCTCGTGTAAGCAATGCGATGTGTTTCCCCCTCCAACTTATAGCTGTAACTGCCACTTCCGTTTAACGCCATTTCCTCAAAAAGTGCATTGTATTTACCGTTTTCTACAGCTTGAAGAGACTCACCCTGAATTAATACTGGATGAGACATGATTGTGCCATCTGAGTCTATCATCGTAGCAAAACCAGTCTTTCCAGCCTTCATATTAGATAATTTTTCAATGAAGTTGTCAAAACTGATGTCCACACCCACCATACCAACCATCTCATCCTGAACGTATAACGGATAGGTGCAGGAAATCATCGCTTTATTCAAATCACTGTCTACATACAGTGGTGTCCAATACAAGCCTTTAGCTTCAAGTGGGCCATAATACCATAACAAATCTTCATTCTCTGGCGTAAATATATCTAATGGTGAATCGTCCTTATTTTCTTCAAGTGTGCCATTTATCTCACTTCGGACATACCAAACAGAATCCACACGTTGTGTGACACTCGGCTCAAAATATACATAAACACTCATAATCTGATGATCCTCTTCAGCTAATTTGAGCATTAAATGTTTTTGGTTCTCCAAATAGGTTTTTGCATATTGCGGGTCTGCTTTGAACTTTTCATAGTCCAGCCCGTCTACCATGAGCGCAGAAAGCAGCTTGACACTTTGTTCTGAGCTTTGAAATAGCTGATTAATAGTCTGTACCTGACTGTCCAGAAACCATTGGTTTTTAGTTTCAGTTTCTTCGACAATAATTTTGTCGCCAAACGTATTGAATGCCAGTAAAATCAACATAGATAGGATAAAGGTACTCAGGAAAATAGACATCATTATTTTTTTGCTGAGACTCTTCAAAAATACCACTCCCTTAAAAAACAAAATTACTCACATTTGCTTATAAATATACGTTTTATTTTATACCCCTAATAAAAAAGCTCCCCCATTTTTATTCCGATGGAGGAGCTTCATACGATTCACTTTAATAATTGTTGTTTAGCATTTTTTAACAAATTCTGACTTAAGACTCATTGCGCCAAAGCCTTCTATTTTACAGTCAATGTTATGGTCACCATCGACTAATCTAATATTTTTTACCTTTGTACCAATTTTAAGTGCAGATGAACTGCCTTTAACTTTAAGGTCTTTAATGATGGTAACCGTGTCGCCATCTGCAAGCACGTTGCCATTGGCGTCTTTTACAACAAGTTCTTCTTCAACTGCAGCAGCCGTTGACCATTCGTGAGCACACTCAGGACAAATGAACATACCCTCACTTTCGTAAGTGTACTCTGATTTGCATTTTGGACAATTTGGGATAGATGACATGATAATATACCTCCGGTTCTAATATGCGAAGCGTTGAGAACTACTCTCATACGCTAACGTTTTATCATACAGTTTACTATATTATCACAATTGTATTGAATTGACAAATTGATTCACGGTTTTATTTTATCGATGGGTTGCTGTTGAGTCACACAATGAATCATCCCGCCATCCTCATAAAGTTCTCGAATATCTAATCCAACCACTTCTCGATCTGGGTACAACTTTTGAATGATGCTATTGGCAGTTTGATCCATTAGGTCATTATAATTTGGAACCAATACGACTTCGTTCCCAACGTAATAATTCAAATAAGAACCTTTGTAACCAAGGTTTTTTCCAGATTCAAGTATCACATTGCCCTTCGTAAGAGGTAAATATACCTTCTTATAGATTTTATCTTCTCTATTTTTTGCAAATAACAAGGTATCAACGTCCTTGTCATTAAGTCCCCATTCTGCTAAATCATCTGGTTTCATAGTCACTAGCGTTTTTTCATTATAAAAGCGAGCAAAGCCATCAATGTGAAAATCTGTAATATCTTCTCCAACAACGCCGTCTAGCCAAATCATCTTTTTCAAGCCATAGGTCTGCTTAATCACCTTTTCAATTTGTGCTTCTGTCAGTTTTGGATTCCTGTTCTTATTACTAACAGAACTCCTTGTTGTCAACCCAACACCGCCGCCATCCAGTTCAATAGCGCCACCTTCAAGCACTACTGTTTTAAGATCTACACGGTCAATATTAAGAATTTTACTGAGTTGTTTTGGAATTTCTGCACACCTTTTATAGGGCGCTTTCTTTCCCCAACCGTTGAAACCCCAATTGAGCATTACAAGTTCGTCTTTAGCATTATAAGCAAATACAGGACCGTTATCCCTAATCCATACATCATTTGTCTGTAAGATATGAAAACTAAGATTTTCAACATTTACATCGCCTTCAGTTTGTAAAAGAGTCACCACACGTCGTTTTTCAGTAGCGTTATAAACGATAAGGTGAACCTCTTCTCCCTCAGCAAGCGCTTTGGTCATTGCCAACCAAATCGGTTCCAATTTTTTCTGATATTTAACCCCATAAGTATAATGGTGAGGCCACTGAAGCCAAGTGCCTTCATGTGGCGCAGACTCCTCTGGCATTGTATAACTAGTTTTCACAATCGCTTCTGAAGCATTGCTTCCCATAAAGCCACCACTTATGAGCGTTATCCCAATTACGCTTAAACACATTCCTTTTAACCATTTCATAGCTTATTCCTCCATTATTCTAGTCCAAGCTTAAAGCTTAACAGTATGTCAAGGTCAAGCTTTTTTTTCAACGACAACTTGGACTTCGGTTAAATAAGCGTTAGGATTATTTGTATGACTTGCATCTAACAAATATATCTCTTCAAAATCACTCACAATTATAAATCCTTCAAGTTCTGCATAGGTAAACAATGCCTGATATGCAACAAAAATCGATTCATAAGGACCATAATGTTTGGTAGAAAGTATTATCCATTCTGCTTGCAGTTTACATGTAAATGACTCTAATTGAACTGGTGATTGAATCGGTTGTTGCCATCGAATAAAAATTAATGTTTCTTCATCACCAAAATCTTCTACTTGAAACTGCTGTTGTGCACTTTGCAAAAAACTAAGACTATAAAGACCAGCTAGCTGTACTTCTAACTGTATAGCCAACTGAGTCATTTGTTCTAAATAGGTGTCAAGTTCAGAGGTTTTCAACGTCTTTTCCTGTATTAACTGCCACTTTTCTTTGCATTTGCCAACACTGATTTCATATAGATTACAATAATGCATTGGCTCACGTTTGAGCTCACACGCCAATTCGTTCACTAGCACATCTGTGTCTTCAACCTCACATTTTAGTTTACTTAGCTGCTTCTTTAGAATTTTTTTATCCTGTGCCAATCCTTGCGCCATTATGGTTTTAATTTCACTATAGGTAAATCGGTAACGCTTAAGTCGGGTTATTTCAGCAGCACGATACAAATCTTTATCATTGTATGATCGATAACCGTTCTCTAATACTTCGCTCGGTTTAAGAAGCCCTTCTTTATCAAGGTACCGAAGCATACGCGGAGATATTTTGCTTATTTTAGAAAAATCACCAATTTGATAGTGCATAGCATCACCTCAATTTATTTATAGGACGTTTGTACCCTTTTAAGTAGGGTACAATATTGTGTATTATAACTATTCAGGAGGTGCACATGAACTACAAAGTCGTCTATTTTACAAGAAATGGTCACAGTAAGCACATTGCCGAAAGTATTGCGTCACAGCTCAACTGCCCTATAATTGAAATCACTGACAACATGAACTGGAAAGGCATTTGGGGCTTTCTCAGAGCCGGCAGAGCTACACTTAAAAACAAGCCTATAGAAATTAAACTTTCTCAGACACTCGCACCTGAAGATAACCTGATTGTCGTCTCACCTGTTTGGGCAGGAGGGGTTGCACAACCCGCTCGCATTTTTTTAAACAGCAAGCCTGCCGAATCTATTTCATTGATTCTAAGCTCTGGTGGTCCAATCAAGGAAACTATCGTTGATTTTAAACAATTCGCCTTCTTTGGCAATATCTACAGAAATTCTGAAAATCAAGATTTAGTGATTAGTGACCTTATTCAAAGCCTTGACACTCACCAATGACTAGGCCTGATCAAATTAGTGGGGAGCTTGGTGGCGTCGTTCCCTTTCGCCCCGCTAATTTGTATTTGCGTTAAATTTATACTAAGGCTCAAATCAGCGCCGCATAGGTTGGTGTCCCTAAGGTCAGCCGCTATAAAGTCTACACCGCTTAAATCTAGTTGGCTAAGGTTAGCCGCTATGAGCATAGCACCTCGTAAGTCCGCACCTCGCATGTCCATTTTTCTTAAATCAGCGCCAAAAAAATCTTTTCGCCCGCTCGCTGGTTTCTTGAGTTTGCCATAGTTTCCACTCTGCTTTTGAAAGGTAGCGCGTACTTGTTCACTATTCGCTGCCAATAATTGATTCACTTCTAAACGCAGTTCTTCAATAGAAATGCATTTTAGTTGCTCAGGGTCACTACTGGCAAAGGCATCGACTTGAAGTAGCATTTGCTTTAGTGCTTTTGCCAGTTTTTCGTCTTGATTGGCAGTCACCGCACAGTTTAAATACCATAACATCTCATGAAGCTTATGAACCGTTAGGAAACTGTCGAACATAGGCTTCTTTAATTTTGGGTGCTCGCGCCAATCCTTAGCCTCATATGTATGCTGAGCGACTCTCTGACCAGCGCCAAAGCAGTCATAAGCTTTACAACCTTTCAGCCCTTTTTGCTGTAACTGAGGGTGAATATTGCATTTGAACTGCTCTGCCAAATGCGGACACGGCACGCCTGCTTCCTTATTGATTGGGAAACCTTCTGTTGCCGTAAAATATAAAGCGGCGCAGCAAAAACCAAAACACTTTTCACAGTCCGATTTTGAAGCCTCAGCTATCCGCCCTTGATCTAATACTAAATTATCCATTTCTTGTTCCTACTCCTTTCACAGATAAGCCTTCGCCCACATAACCGCGAATTTCGAAATCATTATATTTTCCTTAAACCGCTCACCGCCACTGCTCCAACGACTATAACGCCACCTATGAGCGCAAATACGGTTGGCTGCTCACCATAGAATAGGAACACCCAGACTGGGTTAAGAAGTGGCTCTAAAACTGGAATCAATATGCCTTCGAGCGCGCTGACCTTTTGAATGCCTTTTGCAAAGAAAATGTAGGAAATGCCTAGTTGTACCACCCCTAAAAAGCAGATGGCAAACACACTTGCACCGCTGACAGTAATCCCGCTATAAAATGGCAGGCCAATAAAAAAGGTCATCACATTGCCCCAAAACACAATTTCTAAGGGCGAACCTGTCTTTACACCTTTTAACGAAACGACCATAATTGCCATTGCAATACCGCTTAAAATAGCTAGAAAATTGCCCATCATGCCGCCAAGTTCCAAGTTCCCCATAAAAAATAACGCCATGCCACAGAGTACTGCTACAGTGGTTATTAAATCCTCTTTTCTAAAGGCTTCTTTTAAAAAAATAGCCGCAAAAATCAACACCCATACAGGCGATGTAAACTGCAATAATATGGCATTAGCGGCTGTTGTCAACTTATTAGCACCAATGAATAAGAGCACCAATACCATATAGTTCAAAGCGCCAAAGCTCTTTTTTATATTCGGAAGTGGTGGTAGTGTCTTCTCACTTGCCCACCAATAGACAAGTAAAACTAAAGAAGCTATGCCACTTCGTAGACCCGCAATTGCCAACGGGTGCCACGGAATCCATTTTATAAATAAGCCTGCTGTACTCCACAGTAATGCTGCTATTGCAACATATACCATGGCCCTTATTTTGTGCTGCTTTTCGTGATGAACAACTGCCGATTCTTCCACTGTGTGCATCCTCCTATAAATTACTCTCTAATAACTTCCATAAACCGTTCTGGATAGTCGCTTACTTCAAAACCAAATTGTCTATAAAGTCCATGAGCGTCCTTTGTCATTAAACACCAGCGGCGCAAGTTTTTTATGTCTGGGCGTCCAAAGGCATGTGTCAGCATCCATTTAGACAGACCTATGCCCCTGTGTTCAGGAACCACTATAACGTCGCATAAATAAGCAAATGTTGCATAATCAGTTACAAGGCGCATGCAAGCTACTAATTTACCCTCCTTCTCAACGACACAGGCATAAGAATGTTCAAGACTCTTTCGCACCGTTTCGATTGAGCGTTTTGAAGCCCAGTACGCATGCGTGTAAAGCGGCATGAGTGCTTCTGCAGAGATTTGAGTCTGATCTTCGATAATATTATAACCTAATTGTTCAAGCGCTTGCCATTTGTTCTCCATAATATTTTTCCTCCATACTTTTCGGTCTATTGGTTTGATTTGCTATTGGCTTTAGTGTAGACTGAAACCACAAATAAGTACAGATGTAAAAAATGCAATCTGTTACGGTACAGTTTTACTTGGAGGCTGTTTATGAAACAATATGAAAAAGTCCTTATTGCTATACAATCAGCAGTAGAAAATGGCGATATCAAATCTGGTGACAAGCTACCCTCAATCCGTGAATTAGCTCAGAAGCTTGCCCTTAGTCCAGCTTCTGTTATTAAAGCCTACCAGCAGCTCGAAGCAGAACACAGCGTCTATGTGATTCCAAAAAGCGGTTACTACTGGATGGAACGACCGGTAGATGCATCTGAGGAAAAGACGTTCATCGACTTCACCAAAATGAACCCTGACAATGCCCTTATTCCCTTTAGAGAGTTTCAACACTGTCTGGACCAAACTATACACACTTACAAGCGTGAACTCTTTGGATACGGCCCCACAGCAGGTCTTGAGTCGTTGCAACAAGTACTGGTTAATCATTTAGCCACGCGTCAGATTTTTTGTAAACCTGAACAGCTTGTCATTACAGCCGGCTCTCAACAAGCACTTTCACTGCTTGCTATGACAGACTTTGAGAATGGACACAAGGAAATATTACTTGAACAGCCTTCCTATGGGGTATTTCAATCGCTTCACGCCCTAAACGGCATTCCTATGACTGGTATTTCCAGAACTGAGTCTGGCATTGACTTCAAATCACTTGAAGCAGCCATGAAAACAGGACGTTATAAATGCTTTTACACAATACCCCGCTGCCATAACCCACTGGGCACAAGCCTTTCAGAAAAAGATAAACAAAAATTAGTCGCCTTAGCTCATAAATATCAGGTTTATTTAATTGAGGACGATTATTTAGCAGACCTAAGCTACAGCCCTAAGTCCATGCCGCTTTATTACTACGACACCCACCAAATGGTCATTTACGTTAAAAGCTTCTCAAAAGCCTTTTTGCCCGGTATACGACTTGGACTTGTCGTCCTTCCGCCAAAGTTACTAGCGTCATTTACCAAACAAAAAAGAGCCCATGACCTGAACACAGCCGTGCTGTCTCAGGGGGCTCTTGAAATGTTTATTGCCAGTGGCATGTATGACCGCCACACTCAACGCTGTCGCCGAGTCTATCAGAAAAAATGTAAGTTAGCGACATCCATTCTTGGTACACTGGACCATCCTAAAGTTGTAGTGCTACTTCCAACCGATGGTTTTTTAGCGTGGATTGGGTTTTCCGATGGTTTCCCCATATCTAGACTACTTGAAAATCTTCAAACCGTTCAAATCAAGGTCACTACAGCCGATGTCTACTATCAGATTTTCAAGATACACCCACAGGGAATTCGCATTTGCTTCTCAACGCTCACTGACCAAGAGATTAAAGCGGGTTTAACAGAACTAATTCGCCAAATTTACATGCTTCTATAAGGCTCTACGTGCACTATAGCAGAAAGACCTTCACCGAATTTGGCCTTTAAGACTCTTTCTATTTCATGTTCTAAGTCATGTGACTCCGAAACCTTCATGTCTGGGCTTACATGTACATGTAAGTCTATATGGATGTCGTCTCGTCTGCCTCTGCTGCGTACATTGTGACACACCATGACACCTTCGCAGGTCATAACAACCTGACAAATTTCATCGCTACTGAGTACGGCTGCATCTGTTAATGTGTGGCTTGCTTCTACAAAAATTTCAAAACTGGCTTTAAAGATAAATACAGAAATCATTAAAGATACGAAACCGTCAATAATAGGTGGGCACCCAAAGCGCAGTAAAATCATAGTAAAAATAACGCCACTGGTAATGAGTATGTCGCTTTTTGTGTGCTCAGAATCCGATACTAACACGTCACTAGACAGCTTGATACCCTGTGACCGTTCATACTTTACAACAAATATATTGACGACCAAAGTCGTAACCATTACCGCAAAGCTTAATATGCTGATTTCAGGGATTCTTGGATTTATAATGTTTAGCACTGAACCATAAGCGACTTTACAGCCAACTGCAAAAAGTAATACGGCAATCAACATGCTTGAAATGGTTTCAAATTTCTTGTGCCCATAGGGGTGGTTCTCGTCTATTGGCTTACCTGCTATGGACAGACCTACAATTCCCACAATGTTTCCACTGCCATCACTTAATGAGTGAAAGCCATCGGCTATTATACTGCCGCTATTCGCGATCGTTCCTACAATAATTTTAAAGACTGCTACCATAAAGTTTAGCAGCATGACAATCCAAAGTACCGCTATCGCTTTTTTAGTGTTACTTTTTTCGTTCATCATTCTTTTGTCCTCCTCAGTTTGTATAGGGCTTTGTTTACCTAGTAGAGAAAATTGCATTCCGCAAATTTCTGAACTCTTTACTACTGAAGAAAATCAACTGTTCCAAAAATGCCCACAAAAAAAGCCCAACTATGGAACATACTACTGTCCCACAGATGTGCTGTAAATGCAATCTGCTGCCACGCTTTGGTGGCCCGGCCCCATGACCTTAAGGTGAAAGGTTCATCGCCTGCTCAGTTTGTACTGTAGATTCTGCATCCCATTTCGGAATGTATGCAGTGCAAAGAGATTTTTTATAGGATAGCACAAACAGTATATAATTGTCAATTTTTTTCGTTTTCAATTGCAAGAATATTCGCTCAACGGTTGATTTTTCAAGAGTTATTCACATTATTGCTTAAGTTTTTTTACTCACTAAACTAAGTCTCTAGTATTTTCAGCATAAAAAAGCCGCTTTCTTTAAAAAGGCGGCTTTTTATCCACTATCAACTAAAGCTATAATTTGTTATGTGTAATTGGCGGAGGTGTTGGGAAACCTTCAAGACGAATCTTGTCTTTAAACATATGATGTTCTCTGACAAACGTAACTTCTGGCACAACTTCTAATGCTTTTTCAAAAAATACAGTGATGCCATCTACTTCAATAATGTCATAATCCTCATTCATGCCTACCTCGGGAAGTTTAAAACTAAGCACTGGGTACGTAAAAGCCTCTGAACAGTTTGCACCGACACATTCGTGGTCTGCACTGACAGTAATAATAGCATGTTCCTGCGCATCTAAAAACTCTTTTGCTTCTGGTTGAATCTGGACTCTCATAAACTCACCTTCTATCCCTTAAATCCTTGGCAAGACTTATTCATACCCTTTATAGTATATACCCATTAATAAGGGCTTTATTCATACCCGTGAAGACTGGAGAAAGTCGATAATCTGAGCTGTATTTACTTTCTATCCCAATCAACTTTTACTATAACTGAAGTAAATTCAGAGACAACACACTATCAAAGTCCTGAATCAAGTGTATTTTTTCCGTGGCGCTGAGTTCTTTATTTTTGAGGATATCATAGAGAACCGTCATCGCATTGGCTAAATTTAAGTCGTCTGCCAAATGCCTAGCAAACTGGTCTTTAAATGACTCCACGAGCGTTGTGTGC
>JBGSUZ010000467.1:0-3882 GCA_041753235.1 Acidaminobacteraceae bacterium | reverse complement strand
CGTGAATTCGATTATTTCTCAATTCTAAAGTTCCTCCCAAATTATATCACAATCTCAACCCCAATGAACCCGCAAGATTGTAAATAGAAAAGTACTGCTCTATTCTAAATTTTATAACAAATCACAATAAAACACCACAATAATCCAAACCAATCCCATTGAGGCTTGCCCATAACTCGCTAATAAGAATACTTTAAGCAATGGTTCTTAAATGGTACTTTCACCCCTAGCTCAAATCGATTATAATGAAGCGTGTAACTTAGTACGACAATTATAGGAGGATTCATATGAGTACAATAGATTTGAACAACATCGAATGGCATAAAGAACAGGCTATTAGCCTATTTAACGAGACTTGGAGCTTAATGGAAAATGAAAATAGAAGCGATGAAGAGACGTTTCTCATGATTCACATTGCCCATGCTTCGCGTTTTCACTGGACAAAAGCAGGCGGTCCTTTAGAAATAGCCCGTGGTGAATGGTTGGTTTCAAGAGTCTATGCCTACCTTGGCATGGGCGACCAAGCCTTATTGCACGGTCAATACAGTTTGGACTTATGTTTAGATAACAATATTAGTGGTTTTGATTTGGCCTTTGCCTATGAAGCGGTTGCAAGAGCAGCCTATTTGCTTGAAGATGATGAACTCTTTGAAGGCTATTACAGAATGGCTACTGACGCCGCTTTGCAAATAGAACAGCCTAGTGACAAGAGCCACTTCTTAAATGAACTAAAAGGCATTAAGCAACTTCGTTAGTTTATAACCTTTGCTGCTTTATAAATCGAATATCAACCCATAATAAAAATAAGGGGCCGTTCACTTCGTACTTTACAGTACTTAGGAACAGCCCCTTTTTCCATCATTTTTTTATTACTCTAGAACATAGATTGAATTAGCAACATAACAGCGGCAAATACGCCTATAATACCCATAAGTGGCATAACAAACTTAAGCCATCTGTCATAAGTAACATCTACCATCTCTAAGGTTGCCAGAATTAAACCAGTCGGTGTAATAAAGGCCATTAACCCTTGACCGTAAATGTACGCACTGACAATAATGTCTCTTTGAAGTCCAACCGTGTCTGCAAGTGGTGCCATGATTGGCATGGCAAGTACTGCAAGACCAGAAGAAGACGGAATAAAGAAACCAAGAATTGAAAAGACGAACATCATGACGACTGAGAAAATACCGCCGTTCATGCCATTTACAGCACCTGATGCGTAGTACAGGATTGTATCTGAAATCATCCCTGCATCCATAACGCCGTTTACTGCTCTTGCAACGCCAATAATCAACGCCACGCCGATCAAATCACCTGCGCCGGCAACAAATTTATTAACAAACTCTTTTTCTGAAAGGCCAGAAATAAAGCCAATAAGAATCGATACGCCTAAGAAAAGGGCCGTCATTTCTTCAAACCACCAACCAAGCTTAGACACACCAACAACCATCCACACAAAAGCACCAAAGAATAGAATCAACATGATAACTCTTCTCCAGTTAAATACGGGTGCATTCGCTGGGTCGTAGTTTTTTAAGAAACGCTCTTCAATTTCATGCTTTTGGTCAGCAACCAATGAAAGCGATGGGTCTTTTTTCACCTTTTGTGCATAGCGAATAATATAAGCCAAAGCAATAATCATTGCCAACACTAAGCCAACCAAACGGAAAGTAAGTCCCTCTGTAAAAGTAATGCCAGCGGCATTAGAAGCAATAACCGTTGCAAACGGATTCACTGTCGAGAACATTGTACCAATCGATGAGCCCAAGTAAATAGCTGCAATACAGACAATTGCATCGTAGCCTGTCGCTAAGAAAATAGGGATTAAAATCGGATAGAGAGCAATTGTTTCCTCTGCCATACCGAATGTTGTTCCACCAAGGGCAATCAACGACGAAATGACGATGATTAAGATGAACTCCTTGCCCTTTGTCGCTCTTGATAGAGCCGCAATCCCTGCATCAAATGCGCCTGTATGATTAATAACACCAATCAAGCCACCTAATATGAAGACAAACATAATGATGTCAATGGTGTCATATACGCCAGAGATAGGTGATTTCAGAACTTCAAGGAACCCTTGTGGACTGCTCTCGACCTGTTCATACGTTCCCGGAATAGCAACGGGTTTGTAAACGCTGCCATCTTCAAATTTCTTAACGTCTATTTTTACGTTAAGCTGGTCTAATGTTGCTTGAGTTCCTGGCATAACTTCTTCTGAGCCATCCGCTTTTGTAATGGTGAATGAATTATCACCTTCATTCCATGCAAGCTTTGAATACGAACCTGCTGGTACAAAATAGGTCAGCATAGCAGCCAGAATTAATACGATGAATAATACCGAAAATGCTGATGGGAAACTGATTTTTTTCTTTTTGCTCATTTGGTACCCCCTAGTTAATTTGAGGACTGAAATGTCCTCTGCCTGAATATTTTGAGAAAGTGCTATGCACTTTCCCACCCCCAAAAAAATGATGGAACTATTTGAGTATATCCATATAACAGAGTCATTTCAATGCTTATAAGGCATATAATGAGCAGTAAAATCTTAAGATTTATTCATAAAACACTAGTTATTAACAAACCATTTTCGTGTGCCATTTGCAATGTTAACTAAAATTAACATTACAGGCACTTCAACCAATACACCGACTATTGTCGCCAGTGCTACTGGTGAATCCGCACCAAAAAGCGCAATCGCTACCGCTACTGCTAGCTCGAAAAAGTTTGAAGCACCAATCATACCCGCTGGTGCTGCAATATTATGTGGCAATTTAAGTACTTTTGCCGCCGAATAAGCAATGAAGAAAATCAAGAAGGTTTGAATAATTAGCGGTACTGCAATCAACAAAATATCCATTGGATTAGCTAAAATTACTTCCCCTTGGAAAGAGAAAATGATAACAAGTGTCAATAATAGCCCTGCAATGGTTACGCCATTAAATTTCGGAATAAAAACTTCGTTAAAATAGGTTTCACCCTTTCGAGCAATCATCCGAATTCGAGTAAGCGAACCGGCTACTAATGGAATTACTACGAATAGTATCACAGAAAGAATCAAGGTGTTCCAAGGAACAGACACACCACTGACGCCAAGCAAAAACGCTACAATTGGCGTAAACGCTACTAAAATAATTAAGTCGTTTGTGGCAACCTGAACCACTGTATAGGCTGGGTTTCCCTTAGTCAAATGACTCCAAACGAACACCATAGCGGTACAAGGGGCTGCCCCAAGTAACACTGCGCCTGCCAAATAGGCCTTTGCGTGCTCAGGCGACAGAAGACCTTTAAATACGACATAAAAGAAAAATGCAGCAATGCCATACATCGTAAAGGGCTTAATCAACCAGTTAGTCACCCATGTCACATAAAGTCCTTTAGGGTTTTTCCCCACATTTTTGACGCTTTGAAAATCTACTTTCATCATCATTGGATAGATCATGACCCAAATCAATATTGCAATAGGAATCGACACATTGGCATATTCAAACTTTGCTAAAAGTGCCGGGATACCCGGTGCAAAATTACCAATCATCACGCCAGTCACCATGCAAAGAATAACCCAAACTGACAGGTATTTCTCAAAAAAGCTCATGCCTTCGTATTTATTAGTTTTCATTAACCTGACCTCCACTAAGACCTTCAATTTCACCCTGCTCAATACGCGCAATCAGTTCAAGTACTTTTGACTTTACCAAATCTCTAGTTACTCTGTAATCTTCAATAGGCCCGCCAGAAGGATCAGTCAGTCCCCAGTCTTCACTGTGCTTATTAGGAACGAATGGACAAACCACATTACAACCCATCGTAATAAGCAAATCCAGTTCCTCTGGTATATCTGAAAGTAGTTTTGGCTTATGAGCTGCCATTGAAATGCCT
>JBGSUZ010000466.1:0-8117 GCA_041753235.1 Acidaminobacteraceae bacterium | reverse complement strand
ATCCATAAAAAATGATACCTTCTTATTTCACCGACTTTATTTAACCAATGGCGCACTTTACATCTCCCCCTAATTAATATCTAGTAACTGTCTAAGACCTCTTAAAATTTCCTGATCAGAGTCTTTTCTTCTAATGAATGAAGCCCTTAATCCTGAAACTCTTAGTTTATCTAACCATGTAATTGCCTCATCTTTGCAGACACCTTTTTCAACCATTCCATAATACATGTAAGCCAACTCGTTTGATACATTAGTGTTAAAAACCGACGGATCGTCTGAATTGACACAAATACTCAATTTATTGGGATCAAATGTAATGCTATTTATTTGATATGCATGGTGTTCCAACAACGTGTCCCCAAATCCAATAATATTATTTGAAGTAGGATTAACCTCGATTATAATACCTTCCCTACTCAACTTTTCAATAACAATCTTTTGAACAGTTTTTGCAATTTCAGTATCTTGCTTTGTTACTTCAATATTGATGGGCTCGAGCATTCTTTTAACATATTTGCTACAATTCCTAGCTTGTTCAAGTGAATTGAAACTTCCCTCAAATTTTAGTTCATCATTATAACTCTTCATCAACACACATTTTTCTAATGAATCATCACAGTTACGATCACAGCCCGAAATATTAGAGTCCAGTTTAAATTGTTGTAAATAATGAGCAATAAGTGTTTCTATAGGTATTGCATCATTCGTTTTATAAATTTCTTTCGTGTATTTATAGATATTGTTTTCTAAATAAGTCAAAATCGAAGGATTAAACGCGGAGTAATGCTGACTCAGTATATAATATGCCCATAAATAATTCTCAAGCAGTTCTATTTTAGGTATAACAACTACTGGGTTTAAGCATCTCCAGTTTTCAGGATTAACCCCTAACGCCGTGCCATGCCCGATTCGATCCCCTGCCTTAAACTTAAGAAAACGAACAACTTCATCAATTCTACGAAGACCTGATAATAAATGTCTGAAATCCTCGCCTGCATGCATAGTAAAACCTAAACTCTGATAAACATCTAACATACCATCTTTAAAATGGTTTAAATGATCGGTGCTAGTATCTCTAGCATGTTCATAGGCATCTTTAAAAACCCAAATAGGTGTATCATTTTCAATACTTGCAGCATCTAATCCAACAATATATCTGCTTAATTCGGGGTCTGAATTTCTAATATCCTTTACATATTGAACTTGATTTTGATAACCAGATTTTATTTTACTAAAATAGTGAAATTCATTTTCTTTTTTTGTTCTACTAAAGTGACATTTATCATCTATGTCAGTATCATTTTGCTTAATCAAATGGTATACAATCCCTACCCTAGGAAATTTTTTAGCTGGCTCATAAGTAAACTCATTATACTTCCCTTGCACCTCAACTTTCCTACAATAGTCTGATTTAAGTATTTCGTAATATGCTCGAAGAAAAGCATTTAATTGCTTCTTAAAGTCAGATTCATTGGAACTAATTGACATTCTAAATTCAATTTTTTGAATATGAGGATTTTGAAATTGGGCTCGCATTGTGTTTTCCCAAAACATGTCCAGCCTCTGTGTTTTTAGATGAAACCTACTATGCATATTATAATGATCTTTAAAAAAATCCAGACCCTTTATACTTGTCTGTTGTACAAGCATATTAAAAAAGCTATTTTTGATTCTTAAATACTTTAAAGATAAAGATATAAAAACACCGGAACTCATCTGAATACCCAAATCATCATAATTAATTTTGGTATTATCGGGCTCTAAATAATAGGACATCAGATTTAGCAAAAGTATGTTTTCAGAATACGTTTTAACACTAGATGGTACATTATAAAGCTCATAAATCATCTCTTTTAAGTCTGTTTCCCCGGTATTACTTTTATCAATGATTTCTTCCATTATTTTTTTATAAATACATTCAATGTCATCAAGATTATCTTCGATATCTAAAAATCTCAATGCTTCTTTATAAGATTTACTAGAATGCATTGCACTAACAAACCTATAAACAAAGCTTTCTGGGTTAAGTAGTTTATTAAAAGTAGTTACTGAATTCTCTTTCTTCGATAATCTTAATGCAATTAGAGTTCTTAGACACTTAGCGCCCAAAATATAAAAACTCCATTGATTTATACTGGTCTCATAACTTAGCACGTTTATAGACCTGATTGCTTTTACTGTAGCGTTTAAATCGAGGGTCATCAAATTTTCCCAAGACTCAAAGTACGAGATAGCCACGCCACTATGCATGTGATTTTCAGCTATACCTGATTCAAGAATTTGATCTAAAATCATGTCTGAAACATTAATTTGACCAAAATAATTGTGCATATGATATGCTTCATTATTATGATTCTGAGCCATATGCATTGCAACTAAGGTATCTAGTGGTAGCCAACGGTTTAAGTTCTGAAATAAAAATAATTTATTAGTACCTGAAAATCCACCAAGTAACTTCTCGTCATCATCATTTTGCCAATACTTATAAACTACTTTTCCATCTCTTTCTGATATAAACGCTTTAGCCATACGCTTAATCTTATCTATACAAATATTATCAATCATGTCGAGTGGGTTATGTGGATTGTAATCAATCTTAATCTCATCTAAATAGAATTTATTTAAGTAAAGAGAAATTTCATCATAACTATTCACTTGGTAATTACTTCTTACAAATCTAAGCACTTGTCGTTTAAAATCATTTTGTAGTTTTTCCTTGCTAACTTCACCCATATTGTGAACAAAATCTAAAGACATCAAGGGGTAGCAGAGTACCCCTAAAAACCTATTGATGGAATCATTAATCATAGACACCTCATTACATCTACATTACTAATTATCACTTGATAGAATACGCTCTATAGAAAATTCCGACTTGTCGACCTGTGTATTAAACTCTTTATATTTTTCAAAAACACTGTTTTCAAAATCTTCAACATACTGAATTTCATGATGCTCATTTGCCTTTTCTAACAATCCTAAGAAATTCTTGGCACGGTTAAATAAGAACCTTTCTTCGTTACTATTCTTCTTAGCTAATACATACTGTGAGAAGAAAAAGAAATACTCACTAAATAATTCAACTATTTCATTTTTATCTTTCCAGTTCATTGGCATTTGGTATAACTCTCTAACCATATTTCTTGCTGCAGCTTGACCATACCAGACTCTATTGTTATTTGCTAGACCATCTGCAATTTTAATCATTTCATACCAATCGTTTATAGAACAGTTTATATTTTCTTCTGAAATTCTATACATAATTTGATTCAATTGGGAATAAACCTTATTCGCCAATGTTCCCGAACCGCCTTTATATAGATTCTTAAATGCTAGATAGCTTTTATTATTAAACTCATGTGCAATAACTTGTACTGAGTCACTCGACTGTGGCATTAATGATTGAGCCATTTTCTGAACCTGATTGATCAAAAAAAAGATGGCAGAAGAAGCCTTATCACTTTCCCAACTTTTATGAGTCAATGATAGTTCATTAATTGCATCTAATAATAAAAGTTTATTGCTCCCTTGACGATATTTTTTGCGCCTATCATAAATCCAACTCTTTTGCTCATCATAAATTTTTTCTCCTACATAATAATCTACTGCATTGACGAAGAGTTTAGCATATAGTTTATCCAACTCATTACTAGTAATATATTTTTCTCTATTACTTATTTCGCCATCTACTATTGCTTCATTTTCTCTTTTGGTTTGATTATTTTTTTTCACTAACTCATCAACGTTTAATTCATCAAGAATCACATCAACAAGTGCCTTTTTCGTGGTATTTGGTATAAATTTTTGTATCTCATAAAAACTAGATCCTAATAATTCTAGATGATCACTTAATAATCCAATTAGTGTTTCTTCATGATTGTTATTATTTTCAATAGTGACCATACACTCATATACAGTGTAAACTGCATTAATGAAGGCATATCGCTTGCTACTAATATTTGTTAGTCCCTTCAAGTCAAAAATATCAAATGTGTCTTTTGATAAATAAGAATAGAATAAAAGGAAAAAGTCGAAACCTGGTTTTAAAAGAAAATCAATAACTAAAACATTAGATTCCATTTTTACATTATATACAAACGCACCATCACCATTAAACCCTTTTAAATGTGCATCAGGAGATAAAAACGCAGCTGATAAATAATCGTCTTTAAATTTATCTTTGTCTTTTAGCTTCGAAATATGCTCGGTTGTATAGCTCGCCATTTTGATAGAACTACCTGAAATCGACGGGTTATTAATTACCAACTTTACCATTTCCCTTTTAATTCGTTCATAAGATAGCTTACTAATCTCATCCTGATTTTCTAACACATTTAGTAATCTTGCTGAAAAATCTACCAATATAAACAATTGAAACTTTTCAACTTCATTAAAAGGAGTTCGTTTTGTTTCATCATCATAACCTAAAAAACTCATTAAATTGTCAAATCTAATTTGAGTCGTATTTTCATCTATACCAAACTGAATAATATCCGTAAAAATTCCAGTCCTATTGTTATTGTAAATTAATTTTGAACTACTAATAGTTTCAATTAAATTCTTTTTATACTGATAAAATTTTTCATTAATCTTTTCGTTTGATAAAGCTCCTGTCTTTAATTTTTCAATATCATTGTGAATACTGACGAGCGTATTATAAACATTATTGAGACCACGAGAAGTATCATCAAACATATGATAGGTTTGAATCAATGGTTTAAATGTATTATTTATTTGATTATCACTATTTGCTTCTAAAATTTTGAAATACCATCTTGGAAATTTTGGATTTAATTTTCTTAAAGTGTCTTCTAATAACTCCGCTAAGTTCATTGTGACACTATTATCTTGAATCACATAATTATGTCGTTTATCAAGTGACCAGTGTATTATACTGTGTCGATACACCGGAGGAATGATTTTTTTCAAATATTCATAGGATAGACTTTTCTTTCTTTCGATTAAAGTTCTATCAAGGTTATAATAACTATCTTTCAATTGCTCATCTTCATCTAGATTTTTATCAATTGGTTTTCCCTTTCCTAAAAATTGACCTTCCCAAATATGAGAATGCAACGCACCTTCTTTTCTCAACAAATCAATAGATATTGCTTCTTCAAAAGTGTCTAAATCACCTGATATAATCGTGACAACATTGGGGTGAGAAATATATGAAAGCAACGATTTTATAACATCCGATGATCTATGTGTACTTAAATCAATATCATCAATAAAAATGAAAATCATTTTATTGTTTTTACCTTCTTTTGTCTTTACCAACTCATCCAAAAACTCATTAAAACAATCAATGAATCTTGAATCTGCATTAAAAATGTCACTTGATTTTTCTGTATAGTCTTTAAAGTTAGTAAAATCATTAATCAAGATACTTCTATACTCTTTTTGAATTAACGAAAACTTGTTAAGTACCTCACGGTATAATCCTTTTAGCTTATTTACATCATTGAAGCGACACTCATTTGATTTATTTTCAGTATTTATACTCCTTGATTCTATTATGGTTTTAAACTGACCTAGAATAGTTGCCATTGTTGTACTTGCATCCGACATATTGTCTGGTACTATTCTTGGAAGTAAAATATTTATTTCATTGCCGTTATTGCCGTTATTTTCCTTTTTTAATCTTTCCTCAATAGTTTTTAATACTGATGTTTTTCCAGCCCCTCTACATCCCAATAAACCTATGTTATTCGTTTTTTCATGAACTGAATCACTACTCGGAGAATTTCTTAAACTTGATCTCATTTCATTGATTTGCTCAAAAATTCTATCATATGTTGGCAGAATTAAATTTACCTCATTTTCCGTTAATGCTCTTGCGCCTATTGATGTTTTCATAATTAGTCCCTCTTATTTATTGTAGTATAAGTGAATGAATTAATAGCATTCTCATGTTTAGCTGAAATGATTAATCAACAACTTCAAAATTCTTAATATCAAACATAAACCACCTTTTTCTGTTTTTATCAACTAGCCCTGAAATGCGTACTTTGTTAGAATCTCTGTGTGCATCACAAGCTATTCTATAAGACTCTTCACTTAATTGTGCTTTACAATTAAATTGTTTCTTATAAATATTGTCATACCAACTAATTGTGATAACATGATCTAGGGTTTCATCCTCTTTATTATCATGCCAACGATAATTTAAAGTAGTAATACGTGCAACAACATCAAACGCTTCAATATTAACCATTTCTTTGTATCTTTCTGATAATTTAATCAAGGTTGTCATAACTGAATCGTTAATTTTTACTGAACTTGGGCAATCAATTGTATCAAACTCTTTTGACCATAGTACTTTTGTTTCAAGCTCAATATCTTTATTTTCAGCCATTACAGTTACAAGTGCATCACACATATTTGCATTTAGTCCAGTAAGGTATGATTCCTCCACTAAAGTTTCAAAATTCTCAACTGTTACTACTTTATTTAATCCATGTATAATTCTCTCAGTCGCCCTTCTAACAATTGGTTTTGCAATACTCTGATCAATACTAATTTGCTTAACATAACTAGACAGATCGTCCGAACACACATTCATTACGAAGCTACCTCTTTGTGTTTGTGTAAATCTATATGTACTTGCCGATACTCTCGAATCATTAGTAATTCTTTTAATATATGGAACTATTACTTTTTCCTGTTCTATTGAAGATACAAGCAAGTCATAAATACTTTGTAGAAATTTTGTAGCTATATTTAGTGGCAATGTTCCATCTTCACTAATAGAGGATGATAATCTGAATTTTATTAAGTCTCTGTTCTTAATACATATAAATTCTTTAATCTCAATTTCACTTACATTCTCAAGCGATGATAGGCTAGTAATTGCCCTATCAAGTTTATAATCAAAGTCCTCAAATGATTCATCTGAAGGAAATACTATACTATATTTGGTATCATATTCTGCATAATACTTGTTAAAAACAAGCAAATCTTCATTTTTAAACTCTTTATTCCACGACCAATTATATTTTGAAAGTAATTCGATGAAATTAATTATTCTAGCAGAATACATCATAGTTTTTCACCTGCCTTTACCTTCTCCATTAATTCCGATAAAGCACTTGGTGTGAGTAAATTTGCCCTAGGAATAGTTATTTTTACTGTAGAAGAATTGTCTTTATATTGGTTTCCATTTAAGGAGCAGTACCAAGCACTATTTCTAAGTACAGTATTTTCTTCAGTTATTTCTAACCATTCTTCAATATTTTTAGGCATTCTAAATAATATAAGTATTCTAGGAGTCCCAGCCTTCTGATTAATTAGATGCCTGTAATTATCAGCATCTAAATTATATTCAACAATATCATCTTTTACTATAACGTTTTCAGATGCTTTAAGTTGAAAGTCAATTTGAAAACCACTTTCAGCACGCTTGCCATTTGGCAATTTTTCAACTTCTCTGTAATTACCATCAATTTTGTAATCAAATTCGGCTCCAAGTTGACAGTTCATACCCGCCTTACATCCAACTGCCATTGCAAATGCTCTACTAAGACTTTCTTTTTGATGTTGTTCAGTAATCATTTATCCTCCCTATATTCTTTGATAAAACATATTGGTTCATGACACCTTACATGCAATTATTGTAGAACCCACTACTCCGCCTTACTCGCAACCCCCAACAACCGCCCCGGAATCCCATCACGTAACTCCCACACCACACTAATCGGCGCCGACCCCTTATGAGACACATAATCCGCCAACCCCAAACAAGTATACAAACTGGTAAACCCATCTTCCTGTTTATATGCCCTCGCAAATAACAAGACTTTGCCCTTATGCTTTCTCTGGTTTATGTACCGTTGACCCGTTGGAGACGTGTCTGTGGTGCGGCTTTGGGACTGCCAGTGGAACAGGGTTTCGTTAATGGCGTAATCATCGTATAGGGTGGTTTCGGTGTAGTCGGACTCGGATTTGTTGAGTGTTATGAAGAACACGTCCGTTTGTTGTTCGGGCAGGTACAGCACGCCTTCGCGGAAGCTGTCGCGCTTGTCGACCTTGTGCCTACCTATGGCGCTGAGAATCATGTTCATGGTATATGTGCCGTGAAGTTCCAATGGGTGCTCACTGCCTAGCCCTTCAAGGGG